>CAZWSK010000136.1:0-6576 GCA_964636445.1 uncultured Chloracidobacterium sp. | reverse complement strand
CAAGCAGTTCGGTGCATCGACCGACATCCCGATGCCCAAGACCTACATTCCGTAGGATCTTAGCATAGACAGACAAAAGCCGGGCGAGGTAACTCGCCCGGCTTTTTCTTATCTGGTCAGATCGTCTATTTGCTTTCCATCAATTGCTCGTACTGGCCTGTTTCGACCCACTCGAGGATCTCGGCGACACGCCAGATCGGGAATGGATGAGACAGACCCGAGTTCATCACGTCGGCCCAGAACCGATCAAGCCTGCTCTCGTCATATTGCTTCTTGAACTCCCGTCCTTGCTCAAGGAAAAGGTCGTAGTCGATCTTCGAAGCAAACGTACCGCCCGCCAGCTTCATCATCGTCCGCCCGATCACGTGCGGGTCCTGCGTGACCAGCAGCGCGGCACGGTCGCATGAGAGCTCTGCACGTCTCGCCCATGCCAAAAGAGCGCTTGCGATGCCCATGCTCACGACGAGCTTAATGATCTCGGAGCCGGGCAACAGGGCCGCGATCGAGCGGTTCAGCAAAAACTCCATTAGCCTTGCCGCCGTGATGTACAGAACGTGCTCCGAATGTATGTGACCGACCTCGTGAGCAATGACAGCGAGCGTTTCCTCATCATTCAGCCGCTCCACGAGGGCCGAGTGCAGCACGATGATCGGCTTCTCTACGCCGCCTGTAAAAGCGTTCACGATCGGGTTTTGCTGAACGAACATATCCGGCATTTCAACGCCCAGCGTCTCGCACGCCACTTCGAGCTTTGCGTACAGGTCAGGGCATTGCCGCGGGGTGACCTTAACAGCCGACGCCATGAACGACACACGGATCGCGGATTCGCCCGTCCAGGCGAGCAGCTTCTTTAATGCCGAATCGACGCCCGGTATCGCCTTGAGGGCCGCCATGGCCTTAGCGTCGGCCGGATGAATATAGTCGTTCTTATTTAATCCGCTGAACTTCTTATGCGGCTCATCCGAGAGCGGCAGTTTGCACCGGCCGCAGTTGGCTTCGCGGGCCTTGTAATCGCTCTTGACGGCGTTCTTTTGGCCGCAAAAGCGGCACGTGATAGATGACGGGTTCAATGGTTCGAGCGACTCGCTCTTTCTTCTTGCCATAATCGAAGTCTATTTTATCCGGCGGGACAATTCCAACCACTTTAGAGAACGATATCGGCCCCGAAAAGTTGCGCCATGCTCTAGCCGCTGAGGTGAACGACGGTTTCGACGTGATGCGTCTGAGGAAACATATCGAGGGCGGTAATGGAATCTATGGTGAATCTCGCCCCGAGCAGTTGCCTAAGGTCGCGAGCCAGTATCGCGGGCTCGCATGATACATAAGAGATGTGCCTCGGGCGCATGGCGGCGATAGAAGCTATCACGCCGTCCTCCGGGCCGGAGCGGGGCGGGTCGAGCAGGACGAGATCGACGTCGAAAGCACCCGCCGATCTCAGGAATTGCGCCACACCCATCGCATGTACCTCGACATTGGCCAGCCCGACGGCTTCGGCGTTTCGTCGCGCGAACTCAGCTGACAGGCCGCTGCCCTCGACGGCTATGACGTTTGCAAAGCGCCTCGCCAGCGGGAGTGTGAATAGGCCCACGCCGCAATACAGATCAAGAGCGGCGGCTCCCGCCGCGTCGCCGAGTGCTGCCTCGACCAGCCTCGGGAGAAGTGCCTGATTGGCCTGAAAGAAAGTCTCGGCCGTGTAGGTGTAATTCTCGCCGACGACTGCGGCCGCAACCTCAGGAGCTTCGTCCGGCGCTCCAGATAAATATATCGAGACGCGATCGCCGTCTCCGGTAACTGCTTCAACGTCCTGTCCCGCACTCGCGACGTTCGGCCAATCTATATCGCGGCGAAGCTCGGCGAGCGTCCCTTGCAGCGGCGGCGTCAGGATAGGACACATTTTGATATCGATTATCTCATTCGAGTCGCGCCGCATATAGCCGATCGATTCAGCCGCAGGCTCCAGATGCCACCGCACTCGCGATCTGTACTCGAATTCCAGCGGGCTGCCGACGATCGGAATCTCCCGGTCGTACTCGATCTTGCCGATGCGGGTCAGGCAATCGCGAATGATGGCAAGCTTCGCATCGAGTTGGGCCTGATAGGCAAGCTGTTGAAAGTTACAGCCGCCGCAGACGCCGAAATACGGACACGGAGCAGGAACGCGCTCCGGCCCTGGCCGCACGATCTCAACGATCTCGGCAAAGGCAAGCCGCTTCTTGATCTCCCGAATACGGACGCGAAGTGCGTCACCTACGGCGGCTAGCGGTACAAGTATCGTGAGATTTTCCGCAAATCCCAGCCCAAACCCGCGCGGCACGATCTTTTCGATCGTGACCTCGAGCTCGTCGCCCGGGCGATAGCGCGGTGTTTTCGTATCTGATGAGTTCACTTGGGACGTTTGCCGAACCGCTCGACCAGTTCGTCGAGAAAGACGGTCTGGGCCGGGATCAACTTTTCGCGGGCAGTTTCGATGTCGCACCAGATGGCGCGGTCGACCTCGGGAAACTCCTGCATCTTCCCGGACTTGGGCGGCCATTCGGTCCTAAATGTATTGCTCTCAATAGTTTCCGTATCCAGATCGCCCTCGGTTGCGTAGGCGTGTACGATCTTACCCGATTTCTGCCGGACAGGCTTCAGCTGAACGAATTCGCCGGACAGTCGTGTTCCGAGTTCCTCGTGAAACTCGCGTAGAGCCGTCTTCAGCACGTCCTCGCCCGTGTCGAACTCGCCTTTGGGTATCGACCACGCTCCGACATCGCGGTTCTTCCACGTCGGCCCGCCGGGATGGACGATGAGCACCTCGAGCTCGTCGCCCGCATATCGATACATCAGTATTCCGGCGCTCGGCTTTGGCATTATGAATGAATATAACACGCGGCCTCGAGCATCGCTGTCCGCCTCGTTACAACCGGCTCAGGCCCGCACGAATGATATAATCGACCGAGATGGCCGAGCGTCGAGATCCCTTCAAAACATCGTCAGGAATCGAACTGCCGGCGGATTTTTCGCCCGAAAACACGAGCGCGGTCGATTACGATCACGACCTCGGTGCGCCCGGCGAATTTCCCTACACTCGCGGCGTTCGTGCCAACATGTATCGCGGCCGGTTCTGGACGATGCGGCAGTACGCGGGATTTGCGACGGCAGCAGAGTCTAATGAGCGCTATAAATATCTGCTTTCGCAGGGCACGACAGGTCTCAGCGTCGCTTTTGACCTGCCGACGCAGATCGGGCTCGACAGTGACGATCCGCTTTCCGCAGGCGAGGTCGGAAAGGTCGGCGTCGCGATCGATAGCCTCGACGATATGCTGACGCTGTTTGACGGCATTCCGCTCGATCAGGTCACGACCTCGATGACGATCAACGCGACAGCGTCGACTCTCCTCTGCCTTTACCTCGCAGTAGCCCGCAAACAGGGCGTGGCGTTCGACAAGCTGGGCGGTACGATCCAGAACGACATTCTCAAGGAATACATTGCCCGCGGCACGTACATCTATCCGCCCAAGCCCAGCCTGCGGCTTATCACCGATACGTTCGCATACTGTGCCGCTGAGGTCCCGAACTGGAACACGATCTCGATCAGCGGGTATCACATTCGCGAGGCGGGCTCGACGGCCGCGCAGGAAATAGCATTTACGCTTGCCGACGGCATCTGTTATGTGCAGGCTGCGATAGAGGTTGGGCTGAACGTCGACAGCTTTGCGCCGCGGCTGTCGTTCTTTTTCAATTCACACAACCAACTGCTGGAAGAGATCGCTAAGTTCCGTGCTGCCAGACGTTTATGGGCACGGATAATGAAAGAGCGGTTCGGTGCAAAGGACCCGAAGTCCTTAATGCTCCGCTTTCACACGCAGACTGCGGGATCGACACTCACGGCCCAGCAGCCTGAGGTGAACGTTGTCAGGACGACGATCCAGGCCCTTGCGGCCGTGCTCGGCGGCACACAGTCTCTGCATACAAATTCGCTCGACGAAGCGTTAGGCCTTCCTACGGCGTCTGCCGCCCGTATCGCCTTACGTACACAGCAGGTAATTGCTCACGAGTCAGGCGTGGCGGACACTGTCGACCCGTTTGCCGGCAGCTACGCGATAGAGGAACTCACGACGAGGCTCGAGGAACTCGCCTGCGAGTATATCGAAAAGATCGATGCGATGGGCGGAATGCTGCACGCGATCGAGACCGGCTACGTCCAGAGTGAGATCCAGGAGGCGGCCTACGAATATCAGCGCGCCGTCGAGACCGGCGACGCCATCGTCGTCGGCGTCAATAAGTTCGCAGCGGATGAGGAACGGATCCCGATCCTTCGCGTAGACGAGCAGATCGGCCGCGACCAGGTTGCGCGCGTGCAGTCGGTCCGTGCTAGGCGTGACGCCGGGGCGGCCGATGCGGCTCTCAAGCGGATCGAGGAAGCCGCCTCGGGAACCGAGAACCTTCTCCCGCACATTCTCACCGCTGTCGACGCATATGTGACCGTCGGTGAGATCAGCAATGTTCTCCGCCGGGTTTGGGGCGAATATCGAGAGTCGATCACGATCTAAATTTTTTTAAGAAAACTTTTTGAAAGGGCCCGGAAATGCGCAAAAAGGCGATGCCAGGAGCATCGCCTTTCGTGCTTTCTGGGGCATTTTGCCTCAGATATTTAGTACATCGATCAGCTCCTGGACCGCTGCAGCGGACTTTTGGAGGGCAGTTCGCTCCTCATTTGAGAGACTTATCTCGATAATTTGCTCAACTCCGTTCTTTCCGAGCTTGACCGGAACCCCAACGAAGAGGTTTGAGATGCCGTATTCGCCCTCGAGGAACACCGCGCAGGGCAGGATCTTTTTCTTATCCTTGAGGATCGCCTCGCACATCTCGACGGCACCGAGCGACGGTGCATAGTAGGCCGAGCCTGTTTTGAGCAGGCCGACGATCTCGGCGCCGCCATTGGCCGTGCGGTCGACGATCGCGTCGATCTGGTCCTTGGGCAGAAGCTCAGTGATCGGGATGCCGGCACACGTCGAATAGCGCGGCAGCGGCACCATGGTATCGCCGTGTCCGCCGAGCACAAACGCCGTGACGTTCTCGACCGAGACGTTTAGGGCCTCAGCGAGGAAGCAACGCATACGTGCAGCGTCCAGCACACCGGCCATGCCCATGACGCGATTCTTCGGGAAGCCGCTCTTGCGAAACGCGACCTGCGTCATCGCGTCGAGAGGATTCGAAACGACGATGATGAATGCGTTAGGCGAGTATTTGGCAACTTCGTCGGTAACTGACGAGACGATGTCGCTGTTGGTCTTAAGCAGGTCGTCGCGGCTCATGCCGGGTTTGCGAGGCAAGCCGGCGGTGATGATGACGACGTCAGAGTTTGCCGTTTCCTCGTAACTGTTTGCACCGACAAGCTTTACGTCAAAGCCGTCGATCGGTGCGGCCTGAGCGAGATCGAGTGTCTTGCCCTGCGGCGTTCCCTCGACAATATCCACGAGAACAACGTCCGCCAGTTCCTTAGCGGCGATCCAATGGGCAGCCGTTGCGCCGACATTTCCCGCGCCGACAACCGTTACCTTATTCCTTCCTACAGCCATTATTAAACCTTCCTGTTGTGAAATAGTGTTGTGAAATAAAAGGATATTTTGTCACAGCGGGCGAGAAACGGCAAAAAGCCCGAGCCCGTGGTTGCCTATGCAGCTTTGCGTCTTGGCGGGAGACAGTTCCCGCAAAGACGCGAAGACGCGAAGACAAAAGTTGTGAATTTTGAGTTTAGGTTCCCGACACCGGCGGCATCTCGCGCATTTTCTGCTTACGGTTGCGGCGGTATCTGCGGAAAGCGGAGAAGCCCTCGCGAGTGAGGCCGAGGATCGCTTTGCGATTTTGGAACAGCAGCTTTATCCACGCCGCCTTGCTCATCTGCGGGAAGTAAATACCTCTGAAGAATAGCCGCGACGCCAGATGGCTGACGCGCACGATGATCGACGCGTGCCGGATCGATTCGAGGGCGGCTAGATTGCGCTCAGGGCTGTACGACCTCGTCCACGCGCGGTCGGTCTCGCGTTTGGCCTGCTCGATGTCCATCTTGAGCGGGTCATGCGCCATTACGAACGGCGCGAATTCGAGCCAGTGTTTGGGACGGCGGAGGCGGCCCGCTTTTTCGAGCCGTTCATACAGCGGCGTCGCCGGAAACGGCGTCAGCTGGCCAAATACAGGCAGTCCCGGCGGCCATTTTTCTATCTCGTCGACGGTGCGATCGGCCACGCCGGGCGTGTCGTTGTCCATTCCGAAGATGAACGACGTGATGGCGTAGAGATCGCGCTTGGCGAGCCCTTCGAGAACGGCCTGGTAATTCTCGGGCCGCGAGAACTGCTTGTTGACGTCGGCCATGTTCGCGGGATCGATCGATTCCATCCCGATAAATATCCATTTGCCGCCGGCCTCTGCGATCAGGTCGACGAGCTCTTCGTCACCAAGCAGGTTTGCGCTGATCTGAGCCACCCACGGAAGCTGCGCGTCCGCGGCAATGATGTCGCGGAGCAGCGATTTGAGACGTTTTTTATTGATCGCGAGATTGTCGTCGATAAAGAAGACGGCGATCTGGCCTTT
>CAZWSK010000135.1:3372-6590 GCA_964636445.1 uncultured Chloracidobacterium sp. | reverse complement strand
CCATACATTTCTTAGCGTCGGTGGCCGCGATCTCGGTCCAGCAAAATTCGCCGTGCCCGAGCCCCGCGTAACCTTCCGCGCCGGTTGCTTCTGACATACAGTCGTTCCCTCCTAAAAATATTGTTGAGACAAGGGGTAATACGCGATGCGTATTATGTTCGTTCAAAAAAGGATCGAGCCGCGGTGCCCAATGCCAGGTGAGACGACCGCGGCCCAACCTCAATGCGGCGTTAGCCGGCTCGACGCATCGGCGTCACGTTCTGCATCTTCTGAAGATGAGCGATCAGGTCCGATGCGGCGCGTTTTGATAACTCCTCGACGGAGCAATGCATCGCGGCAGCGCACTCGGCGTCGACGTCGATCTTTGACTCGCGGCCGATCGCACGGATCATGCCCAATTGCTTGGCCGTGACCATATCGCCCAGGCTCTTTGCGATCGGGTCAGCAGTTACCGGCCGCTCGACGGCTGCGGGAGCCGGTTCGTCATGCTGATCGATGGCATCGAACTCCTTTTTATAGAGCTCGCGTGCGATGCCAAATTTGACCGCCGCTCGCTTGAGGGCGTCATGTTCGGCTTTCTTGATGCCCGTCTCGCTGAAAGCCTTGCCGGTGCCGAGGCCCTCACGCGTAACGCCGTCGATGGTGATCGCCACGGTGACCGTAATGATCTCGCCGATCGCGCGAATGTCCTTTACGGTGTGGCCCCAGTTCGGAGCCGTCTCGTCGAGGATGTCCGCAACGGTGTGCCATTCGACGTACTCGACCATATGAACATGGCCGTTGCGGTCGCGGCGTCCCGCACGCTGACGGATGAGGTTTGGGTCGACTGTCTTGCGAAGCTCCTTGAGCGTGCTCGAGAAATCGAGGACGTTGTTCACTGCTTCGGTTGCTGTGTTCGTGGTTGTGTCGTTCGTGGTGCGTTTCATTTTACTGTTCTCCGTTTAGTGTGTTGATCGGACGAGCTGTGACGCCATATTCATTTCGGGCTGTCTGAAAATTCCCGAATGGCTTTACTGCCCGGCCGCTGTTCGCCGCGCTTCAGACGCGCGCGACTCAGCTTTTATTGTCAAAAGATGCCTGCCTGGCTTGCATCTGTGCAACAGATTAACAGAAAATATTTTTCGTTGCAAGGGTGAATTTGTTGTTGCATTAAGAAAAATGATGTGTTATGTTTTATTCGTGAAGTCGGAAAAGCATCCGTGACACTCTAGGAAAACTAGGAGAAAAACTATGGCAGACAGCAGTTATGAAAGCTTGATCAACACCGCCGATCTGGGCAAGGCAATTAAGCGCCGCCGCGAAGAGCTCAAGATGAGCCTCCGCGACGTCGCTGACGTTATTGACGTTTCGGCATCAACCCTTTCGCGTATCGAGAACGGAACGGGCCGTCCCGATACCGATAATATCGCCCGTATCACCCGCTGGCTCAATATGCCGGTCGACAGGCTGATGAAGCACAACACCGATGGCGTCGAGCCGGTGATCTATTACCCGCACGAACCAACGACCGAGATCATCTCGGCCCATCTGCGTGCGGACAAGAACCTGGCCCCTGAAACGGCCGAGGCCTTGTCGGAACTCTTCCGCGTCGCTTACAAGCAGTTCAGCAAGACGGGGAAGGGCAAGAAATAACTTTCAAAGGTCCCACACGAGACGTTAGACAAACACGAGAGACAAAACTATGACACACACGCGAAACGAAAAACTTAGCTGGCTATTTGGTATTGACACGGCAGTGGTGCTGTTCTTTTTGGCACTGGAATACGGCCGTTCTATACGCATGTTGACGATCGACGGCGTTCTTATGGCAATTACGATGGCGATGCTCGTCGTGCTGCCGTACTTTTTGCCGTCGAGTTTTCGACGGCCGGCTTTCTTTAATTGGCTGATGGGACGCACCGTCGTTATGGCCTTTGGCCTGGCGCTCGGGGCGAGCCTGACCGCGGGAATTAACGCCGGTTTGCCTACGGGCCTGCGGTTCATGCCGATGACATTCCTGATACTGACCGCGATGATCAGTTGTTATGTTCAGTTTTACGGTCTGTTAAGGCTTCGCCCGGTGAAATAGGCAAAAGGCGCCCGGCGAGAAAAGGAAAACCCGCTCGTGTCTCGGGAACACGAGCGGGTTTTCTATAAGTTAGTTCGATACTAGATTGCCGCCGGCGCGCTAGCTCTGGCCCCGACACTGACAGCCTCGTAGACTGCCCTGACCTGGACGGCAAGTTCGCCGTATTGCTTCAACATTAACGCCTGCGCCCCATCGCATTTGGCCTGTTCGGGATGGGGATGAACCTCAATGATGAGGCCATCGCATCCGGCGGCGACTCCGGCCAAGGCCATTGGAGCGACGAGGTAGTTGTGGCCGGTTCCGTGAGACGGGTCGACAATGATCGGCAGGTGAGAGACACGTTTTATCGCCGGGACGATAGACAGATCGAGCGTGTTGCGGGCGTGGTCGGCGAAGGTGCGGATGCCTCGTTCGCAAAGAATAACGTTCTCGTTGCCCTCGGCCATGATGTATTCGGCGGCGAGGAGAAGTTCGTCAAGGGTAGCCGATAGGCCCCGTTTTAGCAGGACCGGTTTGCCTGCGCGGCCGACGTATTTCAGCAGAGCGAAGTTCTGCATGTTACGAGCGCCGATCTGGATGCAGTCGCCGTATTCGGCGACGGCGTCGACCCCGTGTTCGTCCATTGCCTCGGTGATAATGTTCAGGCCGAACTGTTCGCGGACGTCAGCGAGGAGTTTAAGGCCGTCGATCCCCAGGCCCTGAAACGCATACGGCGACGTGCGCGGTTTGAATGCGCCGCCGCGGAAGAATTTAGCACCGCTCGCCGTGACCGCTTCGGCCGCCACAAGAACTTGCTCGCGGTCCTCGATGGCACAAGGGCCGGCAATTATAGCGAGGCCCGAACCTGGGCCGATACTCGCATTTCCGATCCGCACCGCCGAGGCCTCGCGACCGTTTTTGACACTGAGACGCTGCGGCTGTGTGACACGGACGGCCTGAGCGACGCCGGGAAGATTCTCGAAGTTTCCCGGGTCGATAGAGCTTTTGTTTCCGGTGACGGCGATAGATGTCTGTCTTTCGCCGGCCACAATTTGGGCCTGATAGCCGCGCGCCTCAACGGCGCCTATAACAATTTCGATCTGATCGGCCGTCGCGTCGGGCCTCATCACGATGAGCATAACTGACCTATATCGCTAATCTTAGCAAAGTT
>CAZWSK010000135.1:0-3272 GCA_964636445.1 uncultured Chloracidobacterium sp. | reverse complement strand
CCGCCAAAATGCGTGTGCTGATGGTCGTCAGGATCGGGCGTTGTGATCCAGACCTCTTTTCCGTCAGCGTAAGTGTGGAACAGGCGGTAGTTGAAATCCAGCCCGAGGATCCCGAGCTTCCACATCTGATAGGCGATGTCCTTGCCGGTGTAGGTGACAGTCCCATTGGATCGGACGAGGATCTTGTCGGCTTCGTGCTCGTCGCTGCCCTCGTGCGTGTCCCACGGCATCACCCAGCAGCCTTTGTGAGCGCCTTCGTCGACGTAATGGATCACGCCGAGCTGCTTCATCGTCTCAAACGCCTTGTCCCAAAAATGCAGGTGCAATATCTCAGACTCTCGCGGCAGCAGATCGTATCGGATAGCCAGCCGTTCCATGGTGTCGGTGATGCATTCGACGTTGCGGGTCGCGACATAATCAGCGAGTTCCGCAGTCGCGTTGCTGCCTTCCTCGATCAGGTGCAGCACCTCGGCACGCCTTGCCTTTAGCTCTTCATTCGTCTGATATTCCTGCCCGACCTTCGCGTAGAGGTCCCAGCAGTAGTAATCGAATGACACGCCCTTCGCGTTCAGTTCGGAGTCGAGGGCCTTGATCGATTCGAGGTCGCGATTCTCGAGATAGATAAAGCCGACAACGACGTCGGCGACCTGCACGCCCGTGTTGTCGATATAATTCTGCACCTCGACCTGCTTGCCGGTCGCCGTAAGGATGCGTTGGAAAGTGTCGCCGAGCACCGAATTACGAACGTGCCCGATATGAGCGGCTTTATTCGGGTTGACCGAGGTGTGCTCGACACAGACTTTCGCCGTATTCGTTCCGGCGTTAGGAAGCGGTTCGGCGCCCGCATTGGAGGCGAGGAAAGCGGCCCGGTCAAAGAACACGTTTAGGTAGCCGGGGCCCGCGATCTCAACGCGTGAAACAAATTCGAGTTTTTCGATATCGATCTTTATCGTTTCCGCGATCGCGCGCGGATTTTGCTTCTCGCCGGTCTGCTGCTTTATGAGTTTGGCCAGCTCAAATGCGACAGGGAAGGCCGCATCGCCGAGCTCGGTTTTTGGCGGAATCTCAAGAGCAAGTTCCCCCACGTCGACATCGAACGAGCGTTTTGCCGCGTCCACGACGGTGCTTCGCAAAATGGATTGAATTTCCGAAAGGTTCACTCTATGTTTCGCTCCTCAGCACAAAGCAAAAACTAGAGTATATCGCGAGGGTCGCAGTTTGTGTAAGGCAGGCTAGTTGTGAGCACCGAGCGTATTGTCGATGTGCCGCTCGAGAAGCCGCAGGTTTTCACCCGAGAGGTCGAGGAACTGCACGCCGAAACCATCGCCGTGCTGCATATTCCTGACGATCGCCGAGCAAGACGCAAATGTGGCAGACTCAGGCATCTTAAACCTCAAATAGATCACATCGCCCACGGAATACACCTGCCGGCTCTGTACGAACGCCCCGCCGATGCTGAGGTCTCGCAGAAATTCGTCGGTCCGCGTAAAAATCCCGTCCTGCCCGATCCAAAGCTCGGTCTGCAGGCTGACGCGCGGGTGCTTTCTGAGTTTGTCGTACATACAGGCAAGCTGGCGTGGGAATCTGCCACCGATAATAAACCGAAAATGGCCGCGATGTTTCAGTTTTCTTTGATAAACGCTAAAATCAATCGTTTACGATGGCGAAGAAAACTCAGCGAAAGCTCGACCGTGAAAAGATCGCCGCCGGCGTGCGCCTGATGCTCGAGGGCATCGGCGAGGACCCCGACCGTGACGGCCTCGTTCGCACGCCCGAGCGTGTGGCGGACTTTTACGCCGAGCTTACCGAGGGCATGTGGATCGACGCCGCCTCGCACATCGTCCCGCTGCCCGGCGACAGCCATGATGAGATGGTGCTGGTGAAGGACATCTCGATCGCGTCCGTCTGCGAGCACCACCTCGCGCCGTTCGTCGGCAAGTGCCACATTGCGTACATCCCAAAGAACGGCCGTATCATCGGCCTCTCGAAGCTCGCGCGTATTGCCGAGGTTTTCTCGCGAAGGCTGCAAGTGCAGGAACGATTAACCCAGGAGATTGCCCAAACGCTATACAAAAACCTGCAGCCGGTCGGCGTAATGGTCGTCATCGAGGCAGAACACACCTGCATGACGCTTCGCGGCGTTAAAAAGCCGGGAGCGATGACGATCACATCAGCCGTTCTGGGCGGCTTTAGAAAAGATCCCCGCACTCGTGCCGAGGCAATGGCACTCATCAAAGGTTAAATATGAAAAAGATAGTCGCTTTATTTCTGGTCATTTCATTTGTCTCGACCGGCGTTCTCGGTCAGGACTGGACGTCGAAGTTTGACGCCGCCAAAATGCGTGAACGCGTCATCCGTCTGTCGGCCGACGATTTCGAAGGCCGCGGCCCGGGCACCGCGGGCGGCAAGCGTGCCGCTCAGTACATTGCGGATCAAATGAAGGCCAGCGGTGTGAAGCCGGGCAATCGCAAGAGCTATTTCCAGAACGTAAAACTCGTGGGCGTTAAGGCCGACCCGGAAACGCGGCTTACAGCGACGATCACAAAAGGCCCGACGAACCGTTATTTCAAATTCGGTGACGACTTCGTCGCGACCACGAGCGCGCAGACGGGCGAAGTTTCGGTCAACTCAGAGGTGATATTCGTCGGCTACGGCATAGACGCCCCGATCTACAACTGGAACGATTACAAGGGCGACCCTGAGCAGTACAAGGGCAAGGTGCTGATGATACTCGTCAACGATCCGCCCGCGACCGATAAGGAACCGAATCTGTTTGGCGGTAAGGCCCTTACGTATTACGGCCGGTGGACCTATAAATATGAAGAGGCCGCACGTCGCGGTGCCGCCGGCGTCATTCTGGTCCATACGAACGAGTCAGCGGGCTACGGCTGGAACGTTATTCAAACCTCCAACGGCAACTGGCGCTACGAGATCGCCCGAACGGCGAACGACACGGAGCCCTTTCTCAAGGTCAAGGCCTGGATGACGAACGACGCGGCAAAGGATTTTGTAAATGTCGGGCATTACGAACTGGACGATCTGAAAAAGCAGGCTCGCTCCCGCAATTTTAAGCCCGTCAACCTTGGTGTCACCGCGCAGCTGAATCTAAAGAGCGAGATGCAGACCTTTGACTCGCCAAACGTCGTCGGCATGATCGAGGGCAGTGACAAGAAGCTGTTAAAGGAGTACGTGCTGATCACCGGCCATTGGGACCACCTCGGCATCGGCTCGCCCGATTCACGCGGCGACAAGATCTTTAACGGCGCCTACGA
>CAZWSK010000134.1:3834-6634 GCA_964636445.1 uncultured Chloracidobacterium sp. | reverse complement strand
GGAATGGTGATCATATGTGCAGAGCATGACGCGGCCGAAGTCGCGGGCAGACTCGGCGAGTGCTTCTCGATCGGCGTCGTCGGCGACGGGGCAGAAGCCGTACACATCAAGTAACCCTGGCGAAAAGGTATTGACCGATGGGAGATCACCCGGCACCGCATAACCGCTCGGACGAAGTCTCCGCCGATACATCTAATCCCGCAAAACGCTTTTTTCGGATGCTCGGTCCCGGCCTTATCACCGGGGCGTCCGATGACGATCCGTCCGGTATCGGCACGTATTCAATGGCCGGGGCATCGCTCGGCTACGCAACGCTTTGGACGGCTCTAGTTACGCTGCCCTTAACGGCCGGCGTCCAATATATTTGCGGAAAGATCGGACTCGTGAGCGGACGAGGGCTCGCCGCCGTTCTAAAAAGCTACTATTCGCGCAAGCTCCTGTATCTCGCCGTCTCATGTCTGCTGATCGCAAACACGATAAATGCCGGCGCTGACATCTCGGCGATCGCCGCGGCGATCAATATGTTCGTCCCGATTCCCATAAAGTTCCTGGTCGTTCCGATCGCGGCCGCGATCCTGGTGCTGCAGATCTGGGGCTCATATAGGCTGATCGCACGTATATTTAAGTGGCTGACATTGTCGCTCTTCGCTTATATCGGTGCGGCTCTGCTCGCACGGCCCGATTGGGTCGAGGTCGCGAGGTATACTTTCGTTCCGACATTCCGGCTGGACAATCAGTATCTGACGACGCTTGTCGCGATCCTCGGCACCACGATCTCGCCGTACTTGTTTTTTTGGCAGGCCGACGAAGAGGTCGAGGAGGAAAGGAGCCGCGGCCGCACCAAAATATCTGAGCGCGTGGGAGCGAGCGACGATGAATTGAAGGCGCTCAAGGTCGACACGATCTCCGGAATGACCTATTGCAACGTGGTTTTCTACTTTGTGATCCTCGCCGCAGGTGCGACGCTCCATCCGGCCGGGATCACCAACATACAGTCTGCGACCGAGGCCGCTCAGGCCCTGCGTCCGCTGGCAGGCGACGCTGCCGGACTGCTTTTCGCCCTCGGGCTCATCGGTGCCGGATTGCTGGCCGTGCCGGTGCTTACAGGGTCGGCCGCCTACGCTGTCGCGGAGATGTTCGGCTGGAAGTCCGGCCTCAACGAAAAGCCGCGCGACGCAAAGAAATTCTACGCCGTCATCGTCATCTCGACGGTAATAGCCTTAGGGTTCGACTTTTTGGGGATCAATCCGATACAGGCGCTCTTCTGGACCGCCGTCATCAACGGCATCATCTCGGTCCCGCTGCTGCTGATCATAATGCTGATCGCAAACAACGAGCGCGTCATGGGACGCCGCGTCAACGGACCGATCTCGAACATTCTGGGGTGGACAGCGACGCTGGTTATGTTTGCTGCCGCGATCGGAATGTTCCTCACCTGGGGTGGTTGATCAGGATGGTGGCCGTCGGCAGCGATGCGAAATCGCTGCCCGATCTTCCCATCATCGGGCGCGTCACGGCCGGTGACGGTCGCGTGATCATCAAATAGAAGGCCGTCTATTTGAGCAGATCGAGGACGAGGCCCGCAGGCAAGAAATCGAGCATGTACGCATGCTGGCCGCCCAGGGTCAGCAGCTTCATCGCCGGCTTCTTTTGTTCCGACAGATAATATTTTCCGGTGATCTTCAGGGTTCCTTTGCCTTTACTCGCCCCATCGACGGAATCGACATCGTAGTCGGTGAACGACGCCGAAAAACCGCCGTCCGCGGCGGCGGTATAGGTCCCCGTCCAATCGATGGCCTGGTCCTCGTCGTCGTAGCTGAGGCTGACACCTTTTGCGTCCTTGAACTTGATCCTCAGCTTCGCGTACGGTGTTACCGCCTCCCAAGTGGTGCCCGCAAGCTCCTTCGACAAGGTTTGCGCCGACGCAGCACTGACTGAAAATGCGAGGCCGCAGGCAAATATCACGGCGATCGCAAACAAGTATCGTTTCTGTATGTTCATAGTTCGTGGATAGTCTCTAGTTCGGAAAGCATCTTACAACGCCGAGGGTCTAAACCTCAACCTTCGTCGCCCAGACCGTGATCTCAGGCGGCCCCGCGAAGAACTCTGCCGCACGTTCTCTAAACGCCGTTAGGTGCGGCGTCTGCATGTGCTCGCCAAAGTATGACTCGCGGTCCTGCCAGCGCTCGTACAGCATTATCCGCGTCGGGTCGTTCTCATCGATGTGAAGATTGATCTCGGAACACAGCGGTTCGAGTTCTCGGACGGTCGTGATGAGTTTCGCGAGTTCATCCGCGGCCGCGTTCGCCGTGTCGGGTTTTGTGCGGTAGTAGATCACCACAGCAACGGGAAGTTTTTCCATAGTCATTTATTAAACAGGATCACGTAACTCACTAGCCTGACTGTCCATTGCACCTCGCGAACCCGCGATCATCCCGACGGCCAGGCCCGCCGCTAACAAGGATGATATATAAAGGTCCGTGCCGGCAACGAGCATTAACCGCTGTATTCCGCGGCCCGGCAGTAGCAGCAAAACGATCGTCGCCGCAGCAAGAGATCCGAGCAGATATCTGCAGACCCTCGCCGCACGGTGTGCATTTCCAAACGCGAACGTCCCAAGAGCGACGACCGGCCATAGCAGTTCTATGTAGTATGACCTGGCGGTCTGCGGGACGGTGATGAGTTTTAAACAAATGACGAGGCCAAGCGCGAGGAACGCTGTGTTCCTATCCTTGTGACGCGTCGTGAACCAGATCAATCCAAAGCCCGCGAGGTTTATCGCCGCGACTAGGAAGATCCA
>CAZWSK010000134.1:0-3734 GCA_964636445.1 uncultured Chloracidobacterium sp. | reverse complement strand
GGAGCGACCGTCTCGTGAAACTCGTTATCGACAACGACGTGCTGATACCACGTCCGCAACAGCTCCGCGTTCTTACCGAATCCAAAATAGGCCGCAGGTGCGAGATTGAGGACGACCAGGAATATCCCAACTGCGGCGAGGAACTTCCACCGTCTGGTGATGGCGAAATACGGAATGGCGAATATGGGCGTGACCTTGATCGTTATCGCAAGCGACAGCAGCAGCCCGCCGAGCACGACCCTGTACCGCAAAGCCAGATAAAAGGCCGCGTACATCAAAAACGTCATCAGCACATGGGCATTGCCGAGCTTGATAGCCCTAACAAAATGCGGCCCGAGCATCAGCAACGCGATGACCCAAACAGCGAAGACACCGCGGCCGCTGTCCGCCACTAACGGTTTGCTAATACGATGAAGAATTACAACGCAGCCCGCGATCGAGAGGACGCAGAACCAAAACCAGATGTAAGCTGCCAACGGCTGCGGCAGAAGAGCCAGCCACCCGAACACTGCAATAAAAAACGGCGGATACCGGTAATCCATCACCGGCCCCCCGCCGCAAAATCCGGAGCATAAAGGTCCGTCCGCCCGCTCATCAGCGACTGGCCGGCGTGGTAATAAACAGGGAAATCAACAAAATCGCCGCGCTGGACGAGGATGACTCCCAAGCCGGCGACGAAAAGGATCAAAAGAGCCAAGTAGACAAGGTGGCGATTCCTTTTCATCCTCGCTCGGTTCGCGGCGCTCGTACTAAACTACCTTATCTCCAGCTTGACTTGTTTTCCCAGCGCACTGGCGTATTTGCGTAATGTCGAAAGGCGGATGTCCTCGGCGTGGTTCTCAATGCGCGAGATGGCTGACTTCTTTGTACCGAGCTTTTTTGCGACCTCTTCCTGTGTTAACCCTGCCTGTTCGCGACTGACCCGAAATAGAACACCGATCTTAAAGTTCTCGTAGCCCTCGTCAAAGCCGTCCGCGAACTCCGGATCGCGTTTCTTGCGGGCCTCGATGTATTTTTTTAGATCACTCATGGCTTGCGTCTCAAATAATCCTTTTTCCTTTCTTCCGCGAGCCTTATTTCACCGGCCGGCGTCTTCCCAGACTTCTTTGCGAAGCCATTCGTCAAAACCACTAGATTCCCTCGATCGAAAAAGCACAACAGCCGAAAGGTATCACTGCCTGAATCTATCCGCACCTCCCAGATCTCGTCGGTCCCGAGCAACTTCTTAAAATACTGCCTGGGAATAATGGAAAGGTCCTCGATCAAGCTTAAAACCCAGACTACTTTTGCAGCCTGTTTACCGTTGAGGGAATCCAAGAACTCTGCGACCGGGTCATGGCCGCTGGCGGTTTTGTAATGGATCACCTCACGCATACAAAGTTAACATATATGTGAACACGCTTCAATACTTGATTGATGGTGCAGATATCGTAATCTGAAATTCGGAAAGATGAAACTGGGCATTCTGATATCAGGCCGCGGATCGAACATGGTGGCGTTGGTTGACGCTGTTAACAGCGGTGAGATACCTGACTCGGAAGTTGCGATCGTGATCAGTGACAAGGCGGACGCGGCCGGTCTGGAAAAGGCGAGAGAACGCGGCGTTGAGGCCATCGTCATCGAACGAAAGGGCCGCACGCGTGAGGAACATGACGCTGAGATAATTAGCGAGCTTAAAAACCGCGGCGTCGAGCTGGTTTGCCTTGCCGGCTATATGCGGCTCCTGTCGCCGTCGTTTGTTCAAGCGTTTCCGGACCGCATCGTCAACATTCACCCGAGCCTATTGCCCGCATATCCGGGCCTCGACGTTCACCAGCGAGTCTTGTCCGCCGGCGAAACAAAGTCAGGCTGCACGGTCCACTACGTAAACGAAGACCTCGACGCTGGCCCGATCATCCTGCAGCGTGAGGTGCCGGTGCTAGACGGCGATACACCCGAGACGCTTGCAGCGAGGATCCTCGAACAGGAGCACGGGCTGTATGTCGCGGCGTTGAAGAAATTAGCCACAGAGTTCAGATAGGCAGGGCTTATAAATTGCCTCCAGCTTTAGCTGGAGGGATGGCCCAAAATCGATCGTGCTTTAGCCCGATCATTTGGCTGAAGCCAAAAATGTGTAGAGCTAGATCCTCCACCTAAAGGTGGAGGCAACTGATCAGGCGTTTCGATCGGTACCGCCATTCTTCCGCGTAGGATGATTCAACGCGCGGTTTGAGATCTTTGCTGTCCGCATGTTGAGGAGCAAGAGCCCCTCGGGGCCGATCTCGGCGTCGGGGAACTCGAGGGTCTCGTCGATCACCAGCGAGCACTCCTTTATTAGCATGAGAGCGGCGACCTTTCGGCCGCCGTGGCGGCCGGACTTGGCCAGCGGATACGCGTCTTTCATGCCGAGGGCTGTGGGCTTAAGGCCTATGGTGTTGTTCGCGTCGTCATAGAAAATGTGAAAGGCCTTAGGGCAGCCCAGCCGCTCGTGCGCCGAGCGGTTGATCACGATCACGCCTTTTTTGTTTAGCGTCACATAAATGCCTGCCCATTGTGCCCTTTTGCCGTCTCGTGGTATTTGTCTCCAGTTTCGTTTCATTTTGTCTTCTCCTAAATAGGGTGGATCGAGTGTATCACAGAACAGTAAATGTTGCATAGCTGAAGATTCAAAATAGAGTAGTAATTAATGCCTGCGATGTTGGATAGGCTGATGCCCGAGTGATCGCCGTGACGAGCCGCGCGTGATGGCGGCACATAACTCGGGCCGAATACGGAAAAACGCCGAAATTTACTTTTGCGCAATCTCGGGGTTATCTTGGCGCTGGCGGCCATTTATGTTTGCGCTACAAGGGTCGCGGACTCACCGAGAATCCGGTTGGGTTCGCTTTGACAATCGCAACTTTGCGCGCGTAAACTCAAGGTTTTCACTCATCGGGTGAATACTTGATGGAGAGCGACTATGCCGAAGAGAACGTTTCAACCGAACAACCGCCGCCGCGCGAAAAAGCACGGCTTCAGGGCGAGGATGGCGACCAAGAACGGACGCGCCGTGCTGGCACGCCGTCGAGCGAAGGGCCGCAAGCGCCTGACGGTCGACCATTATTAGATCTCGATCTGCCGAAAGATGCTCGGCTCCTGAAAAGGGCCGAGTTTCTTCGTGTTTACGAACAGGGAACTCGCGTCGAAGGCCGTTTTATGACGGTCTTTGTTTTGCCGTCTCAACACGCCCGGCATCGCGTCGGCGTGACAGCCACGAAGAAAGCGATCGGCAAATCGCACGACCGCAATCGCTGTAAACGCTTGCTTCGAGAGACCTTTCGCCTGAGCCGTGCGGAACTGGAAGCCGTCACTCAGCGTTATGATTGGGTACTGAACGCGCGGCGGCGATTGCTGAATACAAAGCTCGACAAGCCGCTGGCAGAATTTAAGGAGATCATCGGTAAGATCGCAGAAAATTGTTAATCGTTAATTGGCCAATTGTGAATCGGGAAAATAATACCTTCTTCCGATTAACAATTACACAATTAACAATTGACAATTAATAGTGATGAAATTCCTCGTTATCGACATTCTCGGCATGTACAAGGCGGCGGTTTCGCCGTTCCTGCCGCCGGCGTGTCGATTTGAGCCGACCTGTTCTGAATACACGCGGCAGGCGGTCGAGAAATACGGTGCCTTCAAGGGAATTTGGATGGGCCTTAAGCGGCTGCTCAGATGCCAGCCGTTCTGCGAGGGCGGGCATGATCCCGTTAATT
>CAZWSK010000133.1:0-6639 GCA_964636445.1 uncultured Chloracidobacterium sp. | reverse complement strand
TTATAAAAAAGATGGTCTTGAGGTCCGAGAGGGCGTTCATCAGGCACTGCACGGCAAGGAACGCGACCGTAAAGTCCGCCACACGAAGGCTCGCCCATTTCGCCATGGCGAGCAGCGCACCTGTCAGCACCAGGCCGGCAAATACCGTAAACGCAACGCTCGAGAAGGGCACGTTGAGCGACAGAAAGTTGAATATCGGTGCGATTATGCCGAAAACCAGCGTCATCACGCCGACAAAAACGCCGCAGCCGAAAAGGATCTTGTGCGGCGACACGTTCTTTCGCATCAGCGCGAGCATCGTCACGCCGAATACCGCCGCTCCGACGTAACCTGCGCTTGACGTTAGTATCTGCCCGAAAAATCCCGACGGCGCCGAATACACAACACCGCTGCCGTCAGCCGATATCGTCAGGCTCTGGACGGCGCCGCCCGTGAGTACCGCGATCAACGCATGCCCGCCCTCGTGAATGAACGTAACAAAGAGCCGGATCGGATAGACCAGATACTCGGCATACGGAATGAACCACAACACAACGGTCGCGAGGGTCGCGACGAGCAGCAAGGCGGCCTTCGGTTTAGCGTCTTCGGCAAGTGTGTATCTCATAGCTGTACCTCAAAAATTGCTACAAGCGAATACGTCCATTCTAGATGAAAGTTCGGATCATTGGAACGGCCCAAGCGCGTTTCAGGGGGAAAACTAAGTGGCCTGTGGAAAAAATGTGAAACGTTTCACATTTTGAGTGTGAAACGTTTCACATTTGGTCAAAACCCAGTGTTTGTCGAGAAAAATACCCCCATTGCGCAAAGGTAATTGGGCTTTGTCGTGGGTGCCGACCCCACATTGGTCGCATATAAACCCCAGGTTGGTCGAAGGTCTTTTCGGGCGAAAATGCTCAACTTTGGCACTGATCTCGGCGTCGCCGGTGGGCAAAACGGTGTTTCACGCCTCTCGTCCGCTCAACGCGATCTTTGGGACGTTCACGGTCCAGATGGTCTTGATGGTGACGCGAAGTTGTTGATGGCCCCGCTGATGTTCTTAATGACAGCAATAACTTTCCTGATGGCGGGGTCGATGTTCCTGATGGCTTTCCACACGATGCTGATGGTCCTTGCCGGCGGGCGACTTGCTGTAGATTGACCAAACAGCAAAACGCGTGCGGTCTTAAGGCCACACGCGTTTTGCCGGGTCCGGAGATCCTTGACCGGTCCTACTTGATGTACGCCGCCGGCATCGGGATGTCGGTTGGGAGGCCGAACTGCATGGTGGTGAAGCCGCCGTCCGTCGAGCGCCAGATGTACCAGGTGCCGGCGCGGTAGACGGCGAGGTCGGCTTTGCGGTCACCGTCGTAGTCGGCGGGGACGGGCACGTCGCCTGCCTGGCCGAATTGAATGGCCCGCGGGGCGCCGAACCAGCTTTGCCAGATGTACCACGTGCCGTCGCGGAATACGGCGTGGTCGACCTGGCGGTCGCCGTCGTAGTCGGCGGGCACGACCTTGTCGCCGGCGGCGCCGAACTGCATCGTCGCCATCGGCAGGCCGTCCTCGTACTGCACGTACCACGTGCCGCCGCGATAGACCGCAACGTCGCTGCGGCGATTACGGTCGAAATCGGCCGGGATCGGCACGTCGTCTGCTGAGCCGAACTGCTTGGTCCGGATCGCTCCGTTCGCGCTCAGCGTCGTGTACCATGCGCCCTGGCGAAACACGCTCAGGTCGGCCTTGCCGTCGTTGTCATAGTCGGACGGCACCGGCTTGTCCCCGGCCATGCCGAATTGGCTGATCAGGTGCGAGCCGTTAGAGCTGCGGCGAACGTACCACATACCGTCGCGGTAGACCGCGGCGTCAAAGCGTCCGTCGCCGTCATAATCCGCGGGCACGACCTTGTCACGGGCGTTGCCCCAGACCATTACCCCGACGGTCTGGTCGGTACTCTTTTGAATGAACCACTCGCCTGTAGCCGGCCTGAACACAGCGATATCGGCCTTGCGGTCGCCGTCCCAGTCGAACGGAGCGGCACGCAGCTGCGGCACGGGTTCAAGTTTAAAAACGACGAGGTCGGTTCCCTGCTCGGGAATGTACGATTGCCCGGCGGCGTAAACATAGCCCGACGCGTCGAGGATCATCGTCTTCTGAGCCGCCTCAGATTCCCAGCTCAGCATTGAGTCGCCGCCGAAGAACGGGTTGCCAAAGCGGTACGTCCAGTCCTGGGTGCCGTCGGCCAGATATTTGACTAGCTGAATATCGGGGTTCGCAAACCCCTCGGAAGTGAATGCCGCCACGATGCTGTTGTCAGTGGCGATGGCGATCTTCGGGTCGCCGTCGTAATCCTCGTCGGCGGGGCCGTCGTAGACCTTGACCCACGTTGTCGTGATCTCGGGCGTGAGCTTCGCTACAAAAGAGTTCACTTCATAGCTCGGATAGTCGAACAGCATGCCCGTATAGATAATGTCGCCCTCGCCGTCGAACTCGAACCCGACCGGAGATACGCGCAGCCCCTGGCTGATGTCCGTGATAGGCCGCACCCACGTGGTGGAGCCGGTCTGGCCGTCGATCTTTTGGATAAAGATAGAGCCGTCGCTTACGAAATCGTACGATTCGCCGAGCACGAACACGTTGCCGGCGCTATCGAGTTCAAGTTCGTAGCCCTCGTCAGACATGGACGGCTGGGTCGTGCGATAGCGGTTGAACCACTGCTGGACGCCCGCCGAGTCGTATTTGATCGTCACCACGTCCTCGTCGCCGCCCACGATGATGTTGTTCGAATAGCCGGTAATGTAAACATTGCCTGCGGCGTCGATCTCGAGGTCATTGAGCATCTCGCCCTCGCCGCCTGCATACCGCTTAGCCCACATCTGGTTGCCGTTAGCGTCGTATTTGACCGTCGCATAATTGGCGTACGTTCCGACGCCCCAGGAATAGCCGGCGACGTAGGTGTTGCCGGCCGCGTCGACCTCGAGCACCCGCGGAAAATCATCGTAACCGGCATTCGGGCCGTAGAGCTTCGACCAAAGCAGCTCGCCGTCGGTGCTGTATTTGAGCGTGACGTAGCTGTAGCTGCGCAGCTGATTTGGGCCTTCAGGCGGCACGTATGTATAGCCCGTGAGATAAACGCTGCCCGCCGCGTCGACCGCCATATCGCGCAGTCCGTCCTTGTAATTACCCTCACCGGCCCAGGTGCGCGACCAGACGCGGTTGCCGTTGGTGTCGGTCTTGAAAAGGACGATGTCGGTGTCCCCCGAGCCTTCGTTAACGTATGACGTGCCGCCGGTGTAGAGGTTGCCCGCGGCGTCGCGTCCGATCAGCCCGTTGTAATCGCCGAGGTTGGGCGTGTTGTCGAAATAACTTGTCCAGGCGAGAGTCGGCTGGTTTGCCGGCGGCGGCGGTGGCGGCGGAGGCGGGCCGACGGCGATGAAATTCCAGATCTCGTCCTCGACGATGCCTTCCCAGATGACAGCGGGCGGATAAAACTCGTAATTTTCCAACGAACCAAACAACTCGACACGGCTGCCCCATTCGATATTGTCGAAGATGTAATTGCCCTGCTCGTCGGTGATATAGGTACGTTGAGTATTATTGTCGAGATCCTTTAGGGTCATCGTTACGCCGATCATGCGCACGCCGTTCTGGTGAGTGACGTGGCCGGAGATCGTAACGGGTTCGCCAAAACCGCCCTCGGTGCGGCGGTTTATGACGCGGCGGCCGCGGCATTGGTCCATTGCGGCTCGGTCGGTGAGCTTGACGAACGCCGTCCGCTCGACGCGCGGCTTGAGGCACGGCACCTCTTGTGCCTGTGCCGGCGACCCAAAGATGAAGATAAATAGAAAGGCCGCGGCGATGGCGAGCGCACTGCGGCCTTTGAAAGAAAGGTCGTGAAACTTATGCATCATGTGTTGCCTCCGGTGATAAGGCTGCCCGGCGTCGTCAACCGATGCCCTATGATCTATTCCATAAAAACAGTGTCCCTAACGTCGCCAAAAAGACATTCTGATCGTTTGCCGCCGCGCGGTCCGCGGAACTGTCAGAATTGCCTGAGCACATCACGTGAGCGGGGCAGGTTCAGTGACATAGGTCACAAATTCGTTGGGCCGTTCTCGGGCGCCGTTGCATCGGCCGCGGATCGTTGGAACAATAGGGATACCTGAAAGATAAAGCTATGAAGATATTGATCGCGATGAGCGCTCTATTGTTCGCGGTGTCATCCTGCAGCCAGGCCACGGGCCCGGCCAACACGTCGAACGCAAACAGGCCGGCCGCGACCCCCGCCAAAGTGGAAAGCACGGCCCTCGTCGAGCCCGAGATCGTAGAGATGACCGCCGAGCAGCGTGCCCTTGCCGATGCCGGCGCCGAGGTCAGATGGGACGACGAAGATATCTCGTGGACGCTGCCCAAGAACTGGAAAAAGCTGAAGATCGTCGACAGGCTATTCAAGTACGGTCCGTCGGACGACCTTTATATTCACGCAACGATCCTGGTGGTCGCCCCGGGCTTTGACACCGAGGCCAGTCTGAGAAGCACGTATGATGGAGCGGTGGCAAAGGTCGAATCAGGCGAATACGAGAAGGCGAGGATGGTCCAGATCGACGGCATAAGCGGCGTGGAATGGATCGAAGCCGGAGCCGGGCAAGGCGACGCGAGGCGTCATCAGTGGATCGCGTTCCGTAAGCACAATGGCAAGAGCCAACAATTGAACGTCATCCTCGCTGCGCCCGCAGCGGAATTCGATAAACAGCGGGACCAGCTTGCGGCGGTGATGTATTCCGCAAAGATCGCCAAATAACCTCAAGTCAGCGTCGGCGCGTCGGCGTGCGGAACGAAGCACATGCGGCAGCGGGCCTCGTATTTGTCGGCGGCCCCGACCTCGACGAGAGCGTCGGACTCGACGGTACGTTGCGTGAAATTCGCTGTTGAGCCGCATTTGACGCAGATCGCGTGGATCTTTGTGATGAATTCCGCGATCGCCAGCAGCCGCGGCATCGGCTCGAACGGCGTGCCCGTGTAATCCTGATCGAGGCCTGCGATGATGACGCGTTTGCCGCCGGCGGCCAGTTCGTTCACAGCCTTGACGATGGCGTCGTCGAAAAATTGCCCCTCGTCGATGCCGATCACCTCCGTGTCGTCCTCGATCAACGCAAGCATCTCGGCCGTGTCCTTTACGGGCACCGACATGTGCTTTTGCCCCGAATGTGACGCGATCTCCTCGACCGAGTAACGCGCGTCGATCGCGGGCTTGAATACCTGCACCTTTTGCCGCGCGATGCGGGCGCGGTTGAGGCGGCGGATGAGTTCCTCCGACTTGCCCGAGAACATCGAGCCGGCGATGACCTCGATCCAGCCGGTACCGTTGTGACGGGCCTTGCGGCGTTCGTCAGCACTGTCGAACACTAATTCTTCAACCATAAGAAAATTGCAAAAGGAATGATTATAGGACAGCGCCGGACGGCTCGCCAATTGAGGTTATCGCAGGCTCTCGCGGAGCCGCGCGACTGCGCCGATAACGACGTCAGGAGTGATGTCGCGAAACGGACGGTCCTGGATAACCTCGAGTTTCGGGGTGAGCGGCCTGTACCGTTGTGTGGTGTTCACCTCTGAAAGAAGCACCACGCCGATGCCGGCGAGAGCCGCAAGGTGCATCGGCCCGGTGTCGCCGGCGACTAGCAGCTCGAGCCGCGAGAGCAATGCAAAAAAGCGCGTGAGCGGCATCTCGGGAACGACAATGGCCGAATCACCGAAGACCGCTTCGAGCCCGTCGCGCAGGTGGCGTTCTTCGGGACCGAGGAAGACGAGAACGCGTATGTCGCTCGCCAAGGCGCGTGTGACCTCGGCGAATTTGACCACAGGCCAGACACGCGTTGGGTGGCCGGCTCCGAGGAAGATGCCGACGGGACGACCTTCTTTTACTCCTATCTCGGCCAAGTATTCGTCGGCGGCCGCCGCGTCATGAGCGTAAGGATCGACGGTCGTGACCCGCGGGACGTCAGTTATGCCCAGCGGCCTGAGGACGTCGAGATAACGGTCGGTGTAGTGCTGCTCTTTATCTTCGGCGGGCGGCCGCGGGCGGAAATTGGACAAACGGTCGAGCGAGCGGTTCTCGCGGTTGGCGTAGAGCCGCTTGGGAATGCCGCCGAGGAAGCCGATCAGGTTCGTTTCGTAGAAACTGTGCAGGTCGATGACAAAGTCGAACTTGCGACGCCGCACGTCGCGCAGCAGCGACGCCATTTGTCTGAGCGACCATAGCTTGTTACCGTCGCGAATCGCGACGCGGTCAACAACGATGTGGTCATCGGCGACGCGGGCGAGCTTGGCAATGTCGGCGGTCGCCTTGCCGACCATCAGCGTTATTCGCGCGTCGGGAAAACGCGTCCTGATCGCGCGCAAGGCCGGCAGGCCGAGCACGACGTCGCCGAGCTGGCCGAAATGAATGACTAAAATGTTCTTGAATTCGCGGTCCTGGTCCAAGCCGCTATTTTACAATACGCGCAGGTCCGAGCCGGTCATCTCGGCGGGCTTTTCGACGCCGAGCAGGCCGAGGATGGTCGGCGCGATATCGGCAAGCGTCCCTTCGTCACGCAGCCGCGCGCCGTCGGAGCCGAAATCGAGCAGATGGAACGGGACGGGATTTTCGGTCGCGGCAAAATTCGG
>CAZWSK010000132.1:693-6718 GCA_964636445.1 uncultured Chloracidobacterium sp. | reverse complement strand
GTGCTGTTTGACGGCGTTCCGCTCAATGATCCCTTCGGCGGCTGGATACAGTGGACTCGGGTTTCGACCGTCGAGATCGGCCGCGCGGAGGTGTTCCGCGGCGGTGCCTCGCCCTTATACGGTGACAGTGGGCTCAGCGGAGCGGTGAATCTGCTGCGACGCGAAGAGACCGGGCGGCATCTCGCATTTGAGGCGTTCGGCGGCAGTCAGCATACATACTCAGGCTCTGTTTTCGCGGGCCTTGGTTCAGAAAGATGGCAGGCTGATATCGTAGCGGCATGGTTTCATACTCGAGGGTTTATTCCCGTCGAGTCCGCCGCTCGGGGCCCTGTCGATACGGTCGCCGGCGTTGAAAGTTGGCTCGTGAGGCCGCGGTTGACGTATCGATTCGGCACGAGGGCGTCGATCTTTGCCGAGCCCTCGTATTTTTCCGAGGACCGAACGAACGGCACGCCGCTGCAGACAAACGACACGCAAACGCGCTCACTTGTCCTCGGCGGCGATATCGACCGGAAGGTGAATGTTCGCTGGCGGCTGTTCGGCGGCACGCAGGATTACGACCAGTCGTTCACGGCCGTCAACGCTTTGCGAACGGCCGAGGACCTCACGCGTCTCCAGACGGTGCCGATCCAGAATGTTGGCGGGTCATTACGTCTAACTGCGGCCGTCGGGCGGCACACGCTGGTCGGCGGCGTCGAGGCGAGGACTGTTCGCGGGTCGAGCGATGAGATCGGGTTTTTTGGGGGCACGGCGACGTCGGTGAGCAGTTCGGGCGGGCGGCAGTCAACTTCTGGAATTTATTTTCAGGACATCGTCACGATCGGCCGCCTGACGCTGATCGGCGGCGTTCGCTTCGACCGATGGTCGAATTATCGAGCTCTCTCGACGACCCGCAGTCTCACGACGGGCGCGACGACTGTCATCACGTTTCCTGACCGCGATGAGAGCACGATCAGCCCGCGGGCCTCGTCACTGATAAAGCTGAACAGCCAGTTCTCACTATATGCGGCCGCGTCGCGGAGCTTTCGCTCTCCGACATTAAACGAACTTTACCGCGCATTCCGCGTCGGCAACGTTGTGACGCAAGCGAACGCCAGCCTCGCCGCCGAAACTGCCGTAAATGTAGAAGGCGGCTTGCTTTACGGCCGCACCCGGACGTTCATCCGCGCAAATATCTTCACCGCCAACGTCCGCGACGCCGTCGCCAACGTCACGCTCAGCGTCACGCCGTCGCTCATCACGCGGCAGAGGCAGAACGCCGCGAGGACGCGATCGACGGGTCTTGAGATCGAGGCGGAGCGACGATTCGCACAATTTGCGGTGACCACGGGCTATCTTTTCGCCGACTCGACTATCAAAAGTTTCCCGTCGGATCCGGCACTCGTCGGCCGCCGCGTGCCGCAGGTCGCGCGCCATCAATTCACGCTCCAAACGCGATATTCACCAGGCCGCTGGTCGCTCGCCGCTCAGTTCCGCGCGTCGAGCGGCCAATTTGACGACGATCTAAACCAGTTCCGCCTCGAACCCTTTGGCCAGCTCGACATTTTCGCATCGCGCTCCGTCAGCGAAAACTGGCGGATCTTCGCCGCCGTCGAGAACGTCTTCAACACCCACTACTCTGTCGGCCGCACGCCGATCCGCACGGTGAGTTCCGGGATCAACGGCAGGCTCGGCATCCGCTGGAATTGACAACGACTGGAGGGCAAGCATCTTGCTTGCCGGCCGGGATGGCAAGCATCCTGCTTGCCGATGACAAACGGAGCCGCTCAACTCCGACGAAACGTCTCACGCAGCGCACGGGCGAGCAAGATGCTCACCCTCCAGTCCGGCAAGCAAGATGCTTGCCCTCCAGTCGGCTCGTGAAACTGAGTTTTTTCATCTCAAAACACCTTCGACCAATCGAGGAATTATCTCTACCAAACAGGGGATTTTACCTGCGACAAAGGCCAATTACCTTTGCGCTAAGTACCCATTTTCCTCGACAAACAGGGCGCTTAAGCAAAATGTGAAACGTTTCACACTCAAAATGTGAAACGTTTCACATTTTTTCCACAGGGCTGTTTGGTTTCCCCCTGGTGAAACAAAAAAGGACGGCCGTAGCCGTCCCTTTTCGGAAAGATCATTCAAAAACTACTCCGGTGGTCCCTGACATTTTGGACCCATGAGCGCCGGGACCTTGGTCGAGATGATGGGATAGTTTTCGGCCTCGGCATTCTTGTCGAGCCACTCGGCGTACTCGGGCGGATATGACATGTCCGAGTAGATCGCTTCGACCGGGCACTCCGGCAGGCAGGCGTCGCAGTCGATGCAGGTATCGGGATTGATCAGCAGCCGGTCAGGCGTTTCGTGAAAGGCCTCGACGGGGCAGACAGCGGCGCAATCGGTGTATTTACAATCAATGCACGGCGTAGTGACGATGTAAGTCATAGGACGAATTTACCCCGAGCGGGGCGCGCAAAGTTCAACCGTAATATTCAGGTTTCGTCTTGTCAACTCAAGTGGTAAACTCGCTGTTGTAAGCACTAAAATTCTAAATATCCATTTCAGGGAGCCAGATGAAAACCGTCAAAGCTGAACGAGACTTGTCGCTCGATTTTTTGCGTGTATGCGAGGCCGCTGCCATTGAGTCTGCCAAGACCATGGGCCAGGGAGACCGTAAGTATTCCGACCACGTCGCCGTCGAGGCCATGCGCGAGGTGATGGACACGGTGCCGATGCGCGGCCGCATCGTTATCGGCGAGGGCGAACGCGACGAGGCACCGATGCTTTACATCGGCGAAGAGGTCGGCGGCGGCATCTTCTCAGACGACGCAAAGGCCGAGTTTCCGGAGGTCGACATCGCCGTCGATCCGCTCGAGGGCACGAATCTTTGCGCTCTCGGCGCAAACAACGCCATCGCCGTGCTCGCCGCGGCAGAACGCGGCGGCCTGCTCTATGCACCGGACATTTACATGGACAAGATCGTCGTCGGCCCTTCGTGCCGCGGCGCCGTCGATATAGAAGCTCCTGTTGAGGACAATCTGAAGAATATCGCGCGGAGGCTCGGCCGCGATATCGATGATCTGACTGTCATCGTGCTTGACCGCTCGCGGCATAAACAGCTGATCGAAGAAGTCCGCGGCTCGGGCGCACGTATTCGTCTGATCTCTGACGGGGACCTGTCGGCTGGCATCTCTGCCGCGGTCGCAGGGACAAATATCCACGCCCTGATGGGCATCGGCGGTGCTCCGGAAGGCGTGATAACTGCCGCTGCGATGAAATGCCTGAACGGCGAGATCCAGGCGAAGCTCGTATTCGATCCCGACCGCCTAGGCGTCGATAAGTCGAAGGTCCCGCCTGTCGAGCAGGTCATGATGCGGCTACGTGAAATGGGAATCAACGACCCAAACAAGGTCTACGACACCGACGATCTGGCGCCCGGCAAGAAGATAATTTTTGCCGCGACGGGCGTAACGGACGGCGCGCTGCTGCGGGGCGTTCGATTCTTCGGTGCCGGCAAACGGACTCATTCGGTCGTTATGACCACAGACAGCAAGAGCATTCGATTTGTCGACACGGTGCACGTCGAGGGCGGGCCGGATGCGGTCATTCGCTTCTAGCGAAATGGAAGCCATGCGGCTTTTTGTGTTTGTAATAGCGTGCGCTGCGTGCGGAGACGGTATTTCGCTGTACAGACCGCGACGTCGCGTATGCGTAGACTTCATGCCATTCACTGTCGATGTGCTTGAAGGACGTGCGTGAAAACGCCGGAACCCAAACAGGTTGGGTCGATCGGGGCATCGGTTATAACGCCGGAGGAATGCTATGCCGCCCCGATCAGACCAGCCGCTTAAGATCATGACCGCCGAACAACCGTACGTACTTGACCTCTCAGAAGTAAGTGCCGACGATGTCGCGCTCGTAGGCGGCAAGTGTGCGAGCCTCGGCGAGCTCTTTCGCGAATTGACGACGCAGGGCGTGCGCGCTGTCGATGGATTTTCGACCACCAGCCACGCCTACAACCTGCTGCTCGATACCGACGGCCTAAGGAACAAACTCAAAAAACTGCTGAAGGGTCTCGATACCAACGACCTCGATGAGCTTGCTCGCGTGGGCAGCGAGGCACGGCGTCTGATGCTCGAAACGCCGTTCCCGAAGGATGTCGAGGCCGCGATCATTGACGCTTATCATCGTTTGGGCGAGCGGTTCGGCAAGAAGCACTGTGAGGTTGCCGTGCGCTCGTCCGCGACCGCTGAAGACCTTCCCGATGCATCTTTTGCAGGCCAGCAGGATACGCTATTGAACGTCCGCGGCGAATCGGGGCTGATCCAGGCCTGTCACGAATGCTACGCCAGCCTCTGGACCGACCGCGCGATCTCTTACCGCACACAGAAGGGGTTTGACCATTTCGACGTCGCGTTATCGATCGGCATTCAGCCGATGGTTCGTTCCGATATGGCGTGTTCGGGCGTGATGTTCACGCTCGATACCGAGAGCGGTTTTCGCGAGGCCGTCATCATCAACGGAGCCTGGGGCCTCGGCGAGGCGGTCGTTCAGGGAATGGCCACGCCAGACGAGTGGGTGGTCTTTAAGCCGACGTTAAAGCTGGGCTTCCGCCCGATAGTCACCCGCAAACTCGGTGTCAAAGAGGTCAAGATGGTCTTTAACGACGATGGCGTGGGCACCGTCGTGCGCGATGTTGTCGAGACGCAGCGAAAACGGTTCTGCCTTGCGGGATTCGAGGTGCTGCAGCTGGCGCAGTGGGCGTGCGCCATTGAGGACCATTATTCTCAACGGGCCGGCAAGCAACAGCCGATGGATATCGAATGGGCCAAGGACGGCATTACCGGCGAGCTCTTCATCCTGCAGGCCCGGCCCGAGACGGTGCACGCGCAGCGATCGGATAACTTCATTGAAAAGTACGTTTTGACCGGCACGCATGGGGCACCGCTGGCATCGGGCGTTGCAGTGGGCGAAAAGATCGGCCACGGCTCGGCGCACGTGCTGATGGATCCGTCAAAACTCAACACGTTCCAAAAGGGCGAGATCCTCGTCACGTCGATGACCGATCCCGCGTGGGAGCCGATAATGAAACGCGCCTCCGCCATCGTCACAGACCGCGGCGGCCGCACTTGCCACAGCGCGATCATCAGCCGCGAGCTGGGAATTCCATGCATCGTCGGCTCGGGCAATGCCACTGAACAGGTCAAGAACGGCGCCCCGATAACGGTCTCGTGCGCCGAAGGCGAGCGGGGCAATATCTATTACGGCAAGATCGATTTTAAGGTCGAAAAGCAAAAGATCGACGACAGCGTTCGTCCCCGCACGCATATCATGATGAACGTCGGCGATCCCGACAATGCGTTCTCTGTCTCGCGCCTGCCGAATGACGGCGTCGGCCTCGCAAGGCTCGAATTCATCATCAACAACCACATCGGGATCCACCCGATGGCGCTCGTTAATTACCCAAATCTCAAAGACCGCCGCGTGATCGACCTGATCGCCGAGCGCATCGGTGAGGAAGACCCGAAAGAGTTCTTTGTTCGCAGCCTATCCGAGGGCGTCGGCCGCATCGCTGCCGCGTTCTACCCGAAGCCGGTGATCGTGCGAATGTCCGATTTTAAATCGAACGAGTACGCGATGCTGATCGGCGGGAAGGAATTTGAACCGGTCGAGGAAAACCCGATGATCGGCTTTCGCGGAGCGTCGCGCTATTACGACGACCGCTATCGAGCGGGCTTCAAGCTCGAGTGCCTTGCGATGTGCCGTGCTCGCGAGGACATGGGTCTTACGAACATCAAGCCGATGATCCCGTTCTGCCGAACGGTCGAGGAAGGCGAAAAGGTGATCGCGCTTATGGCCGAATACGGGCTCATTCAGGGCGAGAACGACCTTGAGATCTACGCCATGTGCGAGCTGCCGGCGAACGTCGTTTTTGCCGACGAATTCCTAAAGGTATTTGACGGCTACTCGATCGGCTCCAACGACCTGACCCAACTCGCGCTGGGACTCGACCGCGACAGCGAGATGGTCGCGCACCTTTTTG
>CAZWSK010000132.1:0-663 GCA_964636445.1 uncultured Chloracidobacterium sp. | reverse complement strand
CTATCCCGAGTTCGCGGACTTCCTCGTACAGAAGGGCATCAACTCGATCTCACTAAATCCGGACACGGTGCTGCAAACGACGGCTCACATTCTCGCAACCGAGCAAACCATGGGCATCGAGGGCGAAATGCCGAGTACGAAGCTGCACGCGGTGAAATAGTTCGATTCTCGCCGAGCGGAAAAGCTCTCCTTTTCCGTCCGTCCGTTCTAAGTCCTGGCGGCTCTGCCGCGATCGCAGTGCGGCGAAGCTCAGCTTCGCCGTCGCTGCCGCCACTCAACCCTGGGAGCCCGGCTCCCGTCGCGGCTTCCGCGACGGGAGCAACGGGCGACTTCCGGGCGTCGGAGGCACAGCCTCCTCCTTGAGTGGTGGGCCGTCCCCGGCGAGGCAAGCCTCGCCGCAGTGCGATCGCGGCATAGCCGCCGATTCATGATGAACCTCAGAGCTTTTCCAGGCGAAAAAAGAAAAGGCGAAATTTAGTTCTGGCGGCTGGGCCGCGATCGCAGAGCGGCGAAGCTTAGCTTCGCCGTCGGTGCAACCACTCAACTCTGGAGCCCGGCTCCCGTCGCGCCTTCCGCGACGGGAGCAACGGGCGACTTCCGATGTCGGCGGCACAGCCTCCTCCCTGAGTGGTGAGGGGGACGCCTCGGCGAGGCAAGCCTCGC
>CAZWSK010000131.1:0-6751 GCA_964636445.1 uncultured Chloracidobacterium sp. | reverse complement strand
AATAGATCCGCGAAGCTGTACGAGCATGGCCGGCCCCGTGACCGTATTCATATAAGTCGCCTGAAGCGACGTTTCCCGCGGCAGCCGCAGCGATGCGCTGACGCGCTGATACACGTTGATGGGCGATGAAGCGCTGTAGTTATATCCCGCACCCGCCGAAAGGCTCATGCGCCGGCGCGCAAGCTGAGACACGCGCCATTCGAGCATTCCGTTGAGTGACGTGTGGCGGCCAAAGCCCTGCGTCGCCTCAAGAGAGTGGCGATCGCTAAGGGAGAAATTGCCGCCGGCCTGAACGTTAAAATTCGCCGGCCCGATCGTCCTGATCCGGGTCGCGTTCATGAAAAGCCGCCAGCGATGGAATTCCTTTGATGCGTTTATGAGCGTGAAAGCGCCCGAGGGGTGCAGCCGGGAACTGCTGGCCGTGTGCGATATGTAAACACGCGGCTTTTGCCCGCCTGGCGAGATCCCAACCGCGGCGGTGATGAAGCTCTCGGCGCGGCCAGTGTCGCCGGGGCGGCGCGTAGTGCTCGCGTTCACGGCCGCCGTCAGCCAAGGCACGGGCGAATAGGTGACGCCTCCCGCTCGGAGGCTTAAAGGTTCACGAACACCCGCCTGTGGCATCAAGAATCCGCGGCCGATCTCGGTAAACCGCGCGTGCACAGCCAGGCCGGGCGAAACCTGATATGACGACAGGAAGTCGAGCGCGAACGCGCCGGCAGAATCATCACTCGACGGCGACGAACCGCGAAATTTTCCGACCGCAAGATCGGCCTGCGACCGAAGCTTCGAACCTGTAAACGTGATGCTTGCCGACCCGACGTCGCCGCCCCGCGAGCGTCCGTCAAAACGCATGAGGCCCGCCGCGAGCCCGAACCGCGAGACATTGCGTGCGGCATTAACGCCGTAGACGTTTGTGTCGAATCCATTGAAGCGCGCCGGTAGCAACTGCTCAGGTTCGTTCTCTATATCAACGGAAAGCGGAATAAAAGTACCCGAGCGGGCCCGGCCGCCAAAGGCTGTGACGACGGCCTTACCGATGCGGGCCACCGCACTTGCTCCTCTGATCTGAGAGGCAAGCATCGGAAGGGACATTCCCGTCGCGAGGTCACCGGCCGCAAACTGCTGCCCGTTTGGACGCTCGGCCTCGACGGTGAAGTTTCGCAATGCGACCCGGCCAAACGCGGTCCCGCTCGATGCGGCACGGGCGAAGACGCGTGCGTCACCCACGCGTCCGGCGGCATTCACCGTCAGGTTCTGCGCCACGGAGCCGCTATAGCCGCTCGCATTTAGTTCGTAATCGGCGCGATATAGTTCGGCGCTCCGGCGGGTCTTTGCTGTAGAAACAACGGGCATCGTGACGCCGCGAGTGACAACAACGGTGTCTTTCACTGAGTCGTATCGAATTGCCGCATTGAACAGCACCGATGCGATCTCAACCGGCAGCATTGTTTCGTCAGCCGTTGCGGCAAACACGAGCTGCGCGCCGTCCGAGATAGACAGAACCGAAACTCCGTTCTCAAGGACCTGTCCGGAACCGGCGTCAAAGGCGGCAGCGACGCCATCTTGGCGGTCCAGCCGCAGTGTGCGGCCGCTCACCTCCAGCCTGTCGCCGAGGGAACGCGCGATAGCAGCGACGGGAACGTGCAGCCGGCCACCGCGCGACTGAGCTGTGCTATTTGGGCCCCTCAGCTTTCGGCCATTGACAGTGACTGCGATGAAGCCTGCCGAGGAACGCGTCTGTGCCTCCGCCCATGCGCCCATGAACGTCCCGAAAAGGAACACCCATATCAGCATATTGATAAATGCCGGACGGTTCATTGTGCGGAGTAGGCAAGAGTGACTAGGGCTTCTTGGCGACCGCGTCGGACGCGGCGATCTGTGGTGCGGACACGACGACATCAGTCAGGCCCTCGACAGCGGGACGTCCGTCCTGAAAGTCCACGCGATACTTGACCGAATATTTGCCGGCCGCGAGAGCGCTCTCGATCAGAATCGGCCGCGCGATCTCGCCGCCGGCAAGGATAGGAAGCGTTTCAGATTCCGGCAGAGCAGCGGCGACCTTGCCGTCGGCGTCGATAACCTGGACCGACGCGGTCGGCCTGACCATGCTATTGCCGGCGTTGCGAAGCACGGGCGTTACGACGATCCCTTCGGGCAAGCTTTCGGCATACAGGTCCTCAAAGCTGCCCTCGCGCGTGAGCCCCGCGACCTTGATGTAAAACAGCGAAGCCATGCGGTACTTAACGACCATTTGGCGGGCATTCTGCGCAAATTTGAGCGTCTCGGGACGCTGCTCGATGATGAGCGAAGCAAGATGGTCGCCCGGGCGGGCGTTTGCCGGCACCGCCACGGTCACGCGGATCTGATGCATCGTGCCGGGCATGACAGCGGCTTCGCCGGGGCTGTAGATCAGCCAAGAGCTGGCGGAATCAGGCCGCGTGTTGGCGGGGAAAAATTCGACCCGGCCGTCTCGTGTCATTGTCCAGTCATTGAGGGACGCTACAATTCGCGCAGGCTTTGCGGCCTCGCCCGCTGACTTGTAGTCGAGATCGACGACCACGGTCGTTTCGGTCCCGGGTCTCATTTCGAGTTCAAACCGCGCAGGTGCGAGGGCCATGCTGCCGCTCTGGGCGGCGGCCGCGGCCGGTAACAAACTGAGAATGGCTAGTAAAAAATATCTCATAATATCAGCAGCGAACATTCGGCCCGGCCGAAATAGTAAACGTCAGCGTTGCGCTCGTCGTGCCCGATGCGTAGAACTGGGGCGTGACGGCGAAGATCGCGTCGAAGATATAGCCGTCATTGGTCCCGCGTGACCCGCCCCCGTTCGAGAGGCGCGGACCGCTTAGTATCGTCGTCGCCGTAGTAACGTCGGCAATATCGGATTGATACTGGGCGCGACCGTTAGCGGCGATAGTTCTCGTAGCGGCCGGGTCGTTGTTGAAGGGTGAGTAGAACATGTGAGGACTGTTGTTGCAGACACGCGACTGGTTGCCCATAGCACGCCAGTTTGCGAGCCCAAAACCGATATCGGACCTCTGAAGCGCCTGCGCATTTGCATTAGTGGTCCCCGAATAGGTAACTGTCACTTTGTAGGCCTGATTACTCCGGACTGCTATGGGGACGACGACCTTTACGATATTGTTGGTGTTCTTCGGCGAGAGCTCACCAAAGTTAATGATCACGACCAGATCGTTGAGTACGCTGGAGCTTCCCGTAACCGACCCGCCACTGGCTCCCGTGATAGTCGGCAGGCCACCCGAGGAAATGTCGAGTGCCTGGGCAAACGTGTTGCCCAGGCCCGCGAGCGAGATCACCGCTATGATCAATAGAATACGCATCGTATTCATCGGAGCTTGTTACGGAGCGGTAACTGTGAATGTGACCGAAACGGTCGTCGAGCCGTTCTCAAAGAACTGCGGCTTCACGGCAAAGATCGCCGGGACCGTCAACCCATTGGTGTTGCTGCGAGGAACGGCGTTCATAATAGCCGAACCGCTTAATGCCGTCGTCGAGCTCGAGAACGCGCTCAGGTTCGAACGCGTTGCTGTGAACTCATATCGGCCGGACGTACCGTTTATGCCGCCATTGGCGACCAGCGTCGGGTCGCCCGACGTCGCGTTGGTGTCAGTGCCGGCCGCGTTAACGCCGACGCCCGAACGTGAGATCGTGCCGAGGCCGAACCCGATGTCGGCCGCGCCGATCTTGTTGGCCGTCGAGCCGCTGCTTGTTACAGTTGCGGCCATCGAGAGCACGTATCCGGCGTTGCTCCGCAGCTTGAGCGGGACATTCGCTGTAACGAAACTCGCCTCATTGCTTGGGCCAAGCTCACCGAGGTCGATCACGACGCCGAGCGGGCTGTTTGCAGTGCCGTCGGTCGTCACGCCGCCGCCGGTATTACCGCTGAGCGTCACCGCACCGCCACTGTTTATCTCGACAAATTTCGACACGATGCCGCTCATCGAGACGGTTCCTGTCGTTGTCTGCGCTCCGGCCGAAACCGTAAGCACGGCCGCTGCTAAGGCCGCGAACGCGGCCATTTTGATCTTAGTCAACATTCTTTCTTTCAACTCCTTAAGGGGAAATTTAGGCTACAGGTCCAGCCCGTCCGCACCGCGGTAAACTGCGGGCATATCGACGCTAAAGCACTCGCAAACGACGACCCGCGTCGGTCACATCAACGTCTTATCGGACCAGATCCGAGAATCTGTACTGCTTTGTGGGGATTAGAGTGGGTAGGCGACGCGCCGAGGCACGTCGAAATACAGACTAAAGGAAGCCCTTGCTGTTGTCAACAAGTTTTTACACTCGCCGCGGACTGTGCGAAAAGATTTTGGTCCCGCGTGGTGCTAAAATGTACGTAAATTACTTTTTAGGAGAAGTGAAATGAAATTACCGGGTGGTCTAGACCTCGAATCCATGATGCAGCAGGCCCAGCAGATGCAGGAGCAAATGGGCCGCGAGATGAAACAGATGACGGTCGAGGCCGCCGCGGGCGGCGGTGCCGTCAAGGTCGTGATGCGCGGCGATTTTGAGGTCGTCAGCCTCGAGATATCAACCGATCTGATGAAGGACGGCGATGTCGAAATGCTCCAAGACCTGATCGTCGCGGCATTCAACGAAGGCCGCCGCAAGGTCGAGGAATCGCTCAAGGGCAAGCTCGGCGGGATGCTGCCGCCGGGCATGATGTGAGCTACCTGATAGCGAAACTGATATTCACGACCGCCGTCATGTCCTTCTCGATGGTGGTCGTATCATACGTCCCGTAATCGGACACCTCCGTCGAATCTGCAGCCGTTATCTGCAGCACGCCCATCTTGGCCGAGCGGACCGCTCCGATCGAATCACCCGTACTCGCCGCTATCCGTTCCGCACGTTCTTTTGCGTCTTTTGACGCCTCGCCAAGCATTTCTATCTTGAGATCGCCGATCTTTGTGTAATAGAACTGCGGGGCCTTTGATTCGATCAGGATGCCCTGATTGATCAGTTCTGTCGCCTCGCGGGCGATCTGCGAGATCTTCTGAACGTCGTTCGAGCGGACCTCGATCGTTTGCGTCAGCGAATAGCCCGTGATCTCGCTCGTCTCGACGCCGTTAGCGTCTTGACGCCTCAGCGGTGTCGTCGTAATAGACGAGACGGTCATCTGGCTCTCAGGGATGCCCTTGCTGATCAGATAATCTTTGATCTTGGGTATCGACTGAGAGAGCGTTCCATAGGCGTCGGTGAGCTGCGCGGATTGTGCCGAGACACCGGCGTTCCAGACGACCAGGTCGGACGTGATCCTGCGTTTGGCCGAACCCGTGACCGTGATCGCTTCATCGCCCCGGCGGGAGCTGGCAAAGAACCATCCGAATATCAGCGCGGACAGCACAAACCCGATAGCAAGGACCACAGCGCCGGCAAAATAGTTGTTGTTCCTCAGTTCCTGCATCCTACCTCCTCCGGCTCTCGCAGAGGACAGTGAACCGGTGTACTAATGCACGAATAATCCCAACCGTGGAAAAAAACAGTGACGTGCATCACCACGCGTATGACGACCGGGACCCGGTGATTCAGGTAGAATATGATCTTGAGATATGTTGGATTACTCGGAACCGGTAGCTAAGCTTATCGACGAATTCAAACGCCTGCCCGGGATCGGCGGAAAGTCGGCTCAAAGGCTGGCGTTCTATGTTCTGCGGCGGCCGATGGCTGAAGTAGAGCAGTTTGCCAATGCTCTGCGTGAGGTAAAGCAAAAGATCGTCTTTTGTTCAACGTGCAACAACCTCACGGACGTCGACCCCTGCCTCTATTGCTCGAATCCGAAACGCGACCGCTCGATCATCTGCATCGTCGAGGAACCTTACAATCTCGTCGCCGTCGAGAAAACGCGTTCATTCCGCGGTCTCTATCACGTATTGCACGGATCGCTCTCGCCGATGCGAGGCATCGGGCCGGACGAGCTGATGCTGCAGAACCTCATTACACGCCTGAGCCCCGACAACAACGACGGCGTCGAGGTGCGAGAGATCATTGTCGCCACAAATCCAACGACCGAGGGCGAGGCGACGGCGAACTATATCGCCCGCCTCCTCAAACCGCTCGGCCCGCTTGTGACCAGAATTGCAATGGGAATGCCCGTGGGAGCCGACCTGGAATACGTTGACGAGGTGACGATGGACCGTGCATTGGCCAATCGCCACGCCATCTAGAACCTTACATTCTCCACCGGCGCGTCTGACGCAGAGCGTGAGCCCTTCCACTCTTCTTCTGTGTCGTAGAAGTTGACGTCAAAGCTCAGCAGCGACTTCGCCGTGATCCCGCCGAATTCTGTCGGCGAGTCATCAAATTTCGCGATCGCACCGACGCCGATAACCTCGACGCCGAGTTCCTTTACGATCTCAAGCGTCTCATTGATAGCCTTGCCTGAGCGGATGATGTCATCGACGATTATCGCCGGGTTCATCTCGTAATTCTCGATGTACTGGCGGAACTGCCGCTTGCCGCCCTCGATCTCTGCCCAATAGATCTGCTCGGCGCTCAAGGCCTCACGCACGCCGAAGGAAACCATGATACCGGCGTGGCTGGGTGCGATGATCGACACCTTTGGAAGCTGTTTCGCAATATCTTTCTCCATCCGAAACAACCTGCTCAATCCGACCGACAGTATCAGCGCCGTATCATGAAGCCTGAACGCCAGCGGCATCTGAAAGTAGTGCGAAGCATGCTTGCCGTTAGGGTAAATAAAGTGTCCGCGGCGATAAGCACCGGT
>CAZWSK010000130.1:0-6759 GCA_964636445.1 uncultured Chloracidobacterium sp. | reverse complement strand
CAGTTTGGCCTGACGCCCAAAGAATTCGGCCTAACGTCCGAAGTAAACCTCGTGGATCTCGACCTTCGTGATCATGCCGAGACGGCCAATCTGGTCTCGTCGCTTCGACCCGACCTCGTGATACATCTCGCCGGCGTCACCGGCCAATCAGACCCCGAAGGGAAGCTTTGCGACGATATCAATTATCGAGCGACCGTGCATCTTCTCGACCGTCTTTCCGCGTCCGGAGTTAGAAAGACCGTGATGGTTGGGACCGCAGCGGAATATGGCGCCGGACCGACGCCGTTCCGGGAAGACCAGCCAGACGATCCAAGGTCGCCGTATGCGGTCTCTCGAACAAAAGCGAACCGGTACGCCCTTTCTCTGGACCTAAATGCCGTGATCCTACGCCTTTTCTCGGTCTACGGCATCGGTCAGCCTGGGAATATGTTTCTGCCGCAGCTCATCGCTCACGCGGTTCAAGGAACGGAGTTTCTGATGTCTGCAGGGACGCAACTGCGGGATTTCGTGCATGTCGAGGATGTTGCCGTGGGGCTGTTGGCCGCCGCAAAAGTTCCAAGTGCCAGTGGCTTGATAAACATCGGCAGCGGCGTCGGTTCGACGCTGTCCGACGTCGCCCGTATGGTTTGGCATTACTGCGGGGCAGACGACGAGCTGCTCCGTATTGGTGCGCTCGACGCCTCCGGGGACGGCGCCTTCGACACCCTTGCAGATATCAGTCGGGCAAAGAACGTGATCGGCTGGCAGCCGCAGGGGATATTCACAACAGATACCGGGCCAGGCGAAAAGCTGGTCGAGATGATCGACCATGCACGGGACGAGCAAGGAGCAAGGGCTTGAGCCAGACTGCCGAAAGACAAACATCGGCGAGCGTTATCCGCAACGTGCTTTTTGGGCTCGTTACGTGGGTGCTCCCGCTTTGCCTCGGACTGATCGCAACGCCGATCATCGTCTCGTCTCTTGGCCACGCAGAATATGGCGTTTATGCGTTGATCCTTGGCCTCGTCGGCTATTCCTTCACCTTCAATTTCGGGCGAGCGATCACCAAATACGTCGCCGAATACAGGGCCGCGGGCCGTTCTGACGAGATCGCGGGCGTCATCTCGTCGAGCCTTTGGCTGAATGTTTCGGTAGGCATCGCGGGTTCGCTACTCCTGTGTCTTCTGGCCGGATGGCTCGTGCGCGACGTATTCGCGCTTCCTGAGGCATCCCAACGGACGACGATCCTTGCGATCTATCTCGCGTCGGCCATCATCTTTTTCACGATGCTGAGCCAGGTGTTCAGCTCGATCCTCCATGGGCTCCAGCGATTCGACGTTTATTCCAAGATCTTCTCGGTCCACAGTATCCTTCTCGTGATAGGAAACATCGTTTTCGCTTTGGTTTACCAAGGCCTGCTGCCCCTGTTGGCGTGGAATCTCGGGATCCTCATGTGCTTCTGCCTCGTATACGCCATCGCCGCCCGGCGGATGGTCCCGGCTCATATGGACGCATCGCGCGCAAAAGGCGATAGTCTGAGAAAGATCATCCGTTACAGTGCCTCGATCGTCGCCTATCAGGTGCTCGGCAACGTCGTTTTGCTCTTCGAGCGCGGCTGGATCACGCAGAGGCTCGGCAGCGAAAGCCTGACGTATTACGTGGTGCCTATGTCGCTTGGCATTTATCTCCACGGGTTTGTGTCGAGCCTGGTTATGGTGGTCTTTCCGCTCGCGAGCGAATTGGAACAGGATCGAGATCGGCTGTTGAAGCTGTACACCAAGGCTACCAAGCTCATTAGTGCGCTCGTTCTTTTCGTTATTCTCACTGTGCTGGTCCTGAATGAGCGATTCCTGACCCTTTGGATGGGCGCCGATTTTGCGGCGGTGTCCGCTCCGCTGCTTGTCCCGCACATCATTTGCTTCGGCTTGGTGGCGATCCTGACCATTTCATGGCAAATGACGGAAGGGTTAGGCAGGCCGCATTTCAACGCGATCCTGACAGGGATTGCGTCGGTGATCTGCATCTTACTCATGGTCGTTTTGATCGGCCCGTACGGCAATCTCGGCGTCGCGATCGCACGGCTGACGGGTTTCACCACGATCTTTTTCTCGATATTCTTGGCGGAAAAATGGTTCTTCGGTGCCGTCCAAACCGCCTTTTGGTTCGACCATCTCAAGCGGGTCATCCCGGCTGCGGCCGCCGCGTTTTTGGTCGAATACGGCATCAGCAGGGCAATTCCGACAAACTGGCCGGCAATGGTGGCCGCGGCTGCAGCCGGCGCTGCGGTGTATGCTGCGGTGCTTTGGATGTTGGATTTTGTGACAGCCGATGAGAAACTTTTACTTAGGACGATAGCGAGACGAACAAATACATGAAGCGTGTTCAACGTCTGGACTTTATACGATCGAAGTGCGCCGGTAAAAAAGTGCTTCACCTCGGCTGCGCCAATTACCCGTACACGCAGGACGCGATCGACAAAAAGATGCTTCTGCATTTCGAGTTGCAGGGGATTGCGTCGGAATTGCACGGATTCGACTATGATCAGTCGGGGCTCGATATTCTCGCAGCAAACGGCTCTGAGAATCTCCACCAGGGCGACCTGGAAAGGCTCGACCAGGTCGCTCTCGATGAGACATTCGACGTCATTGTTGCCGGGGAGATGATCGAGCATCTGAATAATCCGGGCCTCTTCCTTCACGGAATACAGCGTTTTATGGGTCCCGAGTCGATCCTGCTGCTCACGACGATAAACGCGTATTGCGGCATGCGTTTCATTCAGTACGGCCTGCGGGGCAAGGGCGGCGTTCAAGAGCCTGTCCATCCTGATCATGTTGCGTATTATTCCTATTCGACGCTGTCCTTACTGTTGAGACGGCACGGTTTAACCGTCGACGAATTTTTGTTTTATGATATTGGTGTCGAGCACCGGCCGCACAACCGTTGGTTCCTGAATATCATCAATGATGTTTGCGTTCGAATAGCTCCGCAATGGTCCGATGGCGTGATCGCCGTCTGCCGCGTCGATAAGTAATGCAGGCTGCCAGCCAAATAAAACCGCGGTTCCGTCCGCAATCCGACCCCTCGCCCTTGCCCGGAATCGCAGTCATGGCGCTGGTGGCGGTGGTCACAGCGATCTTGCTGCTCGTGCTCGCGGGCGCGTTCGAATCGTATCCATATCTCTACCTGATGCCTTGGCTGCTGGCATTGGGAGCTGTGATGCTCGCGCCGAGCGTCTACCTGTATTACAAGGGGCGTTTCACGTTTGCCAATCCGATAGTCTTCGCGACGTTCTCTTATTTCTTTCCAGCCTTCGTGATCGGCGGGATCTTCTTCGCGGGCGGCTGGTCCCAGCCCTATTTCGTTCAATTGATCCAGGACGCTGACTATAATCTTCCGCTCACGGTCGTACTCGTCGGTATAGCATTCATCGGTTTGACGGTCGGCTATATGCTCCCACTTGGCGCCAAGGCGGGGAGCTTCATCAGCGCCAGGCTCCCACTGGCAGACTACGAGCCGCGTTCCTTTGTAGCTCCGGGGCTGATCCTGCTTGGCCTCGGCGTTATGAATACGGTAATGGCCTTTGCTCTCGGCCTTTTCGGCTATCAAAAGGGTGACGAGATCAACTCGTACGACGGCCTGGTGTACCTGACCACGCTCTTCTGGATGCAGGCGAGCTTTCTGCTCTGGCTCGTTATATTCCGCCAAAAGGCCCTCAAGGTCACTTACATCCCGATCATCGCCCTCCTGATAGTGACCAGCCTGAGCAAGGCCGTGTTTGCCGGTAATCGCGGGAGTATTGTTCAGATCTTTTCCGTGATCGTACTGGCGTACATCCTCGCAGGCCGTAAATTCGGACTCCGGCAAGGAGCCATCGCCGGGGTCATATTGATCGTCGGCCTTCTGGTCGGAATGATCTACGGCACCACGTTCCGGGCGGTAAAGGGAACCGAGGCCCAGCAGAGTGCTGGACAGTATGCTGAGAACGTCCTCAACACGTTCGACCAGGTCGGCAGGAATGACACCTGGGCAAGTATCGAATTCGGCTTCGCCAGTATTACTGAACGCGTCGACATTCTCAGTACCCTCGCGGTGGTCGTTTCCAATTACGAGCAGCTTGCCCCTTACGAAGAGGCCTACGGCATAGACAACAACATCTGGGTCGAGGCCACTACGTTCTTTATTCCTCGTATCATCTGGACCGATAAGCCCACGGTTTCTGACCCTCGTCGCTTCAGCGACCTTTACTTTAATTTTGGCGAGTCGTCGTTTGGCATCACGGCAGTCGGGGATTTGCTGCGGAACTTCGGCATTATCGGGATACCGCTGGGGATGCTGCTCCTTGGCCTAATTCTCCGGATCATTTACGTAGCACTGATCGACGGCCATCCGTTCGTCATCTGGCGGCAGACCGTCTACTTTATGCTACTTGCGACTCTGTCGTATGAGGGATTCTACAGTACGATCATCCCCGGTCTTTTTAAAGTCGGGGTCACAGCCGTTGTCGGGATCGTGATCGTAACGATGATCGCTAAACGGTCGGGCAGGAACGCGGCGTTGCCAACCTAACACAATGCTGGTATTCACCAACGGCTGTTTTGACATCCTGCATCCCGGGCACATCGACCTGCTCAAACGCGCCCGCGCTCTGGGTGACCGTCTCGTAGTCGGTATCAACAGCGACCGGTCCGTCAGTGCCATAAAAGGCCCTGGCCGGCCGCTCCAAAGCGAAGAAGCACGTAAGGACGTGCTCCTCGGCCTCAGGTCCGTCGACGACGTAGTGATCTTCGACGAACTTACGCCCGAGCGCATCATCGCCGATCTAAAGCCCGACGTCCTCGTCAAGGGCGGCGACTGGAAAGTTGATGAGATAATTGGAGCTGACATCGTTCGGTCATACGGCGGCAGCGTCGTCTCACTGCCCTTGGTCGAGGGTTATTCGACAACGCAGATCGTAGAGAGGCGATCGGATGTCGAACACGCTGGCGCGACCCCAACCGAAGCTTCACAAGATATATCGCTCTCGGAACACATAGACGTAATGAATGCGGTCGCAGCCGGCTGCGTTTCGGCTATCTCGGAATGCGGCAACTTGATCCTCTCAACCTTTAAACGCGGCGGCAAACTCCTCGTCTGCGGCAACGGCGGCAGTGCCGCAGATGCCCAGCACATCGCTGCCGAATTCGCCGGCCGGTACGAGATCGACCGCCAGGCCCTGCCTGCGATCGCGTTGACGACCGACACGTCGGCGTTGACGGCTGTGTCGAACGACTTCGGCTTTGAGCGTGTGTTCGCTCGCCAAGTCGAAGCACTTGCCAAAGAAGGCGACTGCCTGCTGGCGATAAGCACGAGCGGCAATTCTCCAAACGTGATCGCCGCCGTCATGGAAGCGCGCCGCCGGGGGTGCTCGGTGATCGGCATGACGGGCGCGCAGGGCAAGAAGCTCGCAGGGCTGTGCGACGCCGTCATCCTCGTGCCCTCGGAGCGTACGGCTCGCATCCAGGAGGCGCATATCACCATCGCACACATCTGGTGCGAGATGATCGACGAACGCGCGGCCGAGATCGGACGATAGATCAAAGTGAGCATACTTGAGTCATTCAAAAGCGCTCGCGTCCTGGTCGTCGGCGACCTGATGCTGGACACGTACCTATGGGGCCGCGTCGACCGCATTTCGCCTGAAGCGCCCGTGCCCGTGGTCGAACTCGAACGCACCAGTTCCATCCCCGGTGGAGCGGCGAATGTTGCCGTAAACGTTGTCGGGCTCGGCGCTTCCGCATGCCTTATTGGTTCGGTCGGCACTGATGCCGAGGGCGAAACGCTGCGTCGAGCACTTTCCGAGAGCGGCGTCCGAACAGAAGGCATCGTCGAAAGCTCGGTCACAGCCACCACTCATAAGACCCGAGTAATCGCCCATAGCCAACAGGTAGTTCGCATCGACCGCGAACAGCGCGGCGAGCTTACGGATGCCGACCTCCTGAAAGCCCGCGATAGCGTCGAATCTTCGCTTACCGAGACGGACGCCGTGATCATTTCCGACTACGCGAAGGGTTTTCTTACGCCGGAGTTCGTCACCTGGCTGATCCGCACCGCCCGGACGGCCGGCAAGTCCGTATGCGTTGACCCTAAAGGCCGCGACTATTCGCGTTACACGGGAGCGAGCCTTATCACTCCTAATAAACGCGAAGCGGCCGATGCGTGCGGCCTTTCTATGAACGAGCCCGGTCTCGTCCGCCTTGCCGGCGAACGTCTTCTCAACGAACTCGACTGCGACGCGGTGCTGATCACCGAGGGCGAGCATGGAATGACCGTCTTCGAACGCAATACCGAGCCGTATCACTTCGAGGCCGCCGCCCAAGAGGTCTACGACGTAACCGGCGCCGGCGACACGGTCATCGCGACGATCGCGACGGGCCTCGCGGCCGGCCTCGGCCTTCGCGAAGCGGCTGAGATCGCCATGATCGCGGCAGGCATCGTCGTTCAGCAGGTTGGCACTACCGCGATCGCGGCCGACGCGCTCGGCAGGGAAGTTAGCCGTTAATCGATGACCAAGACCCTCTACGTCGAGCGTAAGCCGTTCGATTCGTTCAGTATCGAAAGGGCTTTTCGCGACATCGCCGCGGGCCTGCCTGCCGAGTTTCAGCCCGAGTTCTGCCAGCTTCCGTTCGGAAACCGATTTTCGGACACGCTGCGCAATCTGCTGTCTTTCAAAAAGCCGCCGGCCGACATCTATCACATCACCGGACAGGTCCATTACATCGCATTGCGTTTTTCGCGGCGGAA
>CAZWSK010000129.1:0-6772 GCA_964636445.1 uncultured Chloracidobacterium sp. | reverse complement strand
CGGGTCGGTGTTTGGGGAGAGGTTTGGGCAGACGGGTGACAAGATCGCGCCGGCGGATTACGATGGCGACGGAAAGACCGATATCGCGATCTATCGACCGTCGACTGGTCTTTGGGTTGTGAGGAATTCGGCGACGGCGACCTACGATTACGCTGTTTTCGGTGCACCGGCGGACATTCCGATCTCTGGTGACTACGACGGTGACGGCAAGGCGGACATCGGCGTTTGGCGACCTTCGGATGGGACTTGGTATATACAGCGGAGTTCAAATAGCCAATTCATCGTGTTCCCGTGGGGGCAGAATGGGGACGTGCCGACGCCGGCGGCGTTTGGGAACTAAGCTCAAATCAGAACCGGGAGCGGTAGCGACCGGATTCTTCAAATGCTCATTAGCGAAACCTGAAAGAATACGGTCGCTATCGCTCCCGGTTCTGATTTGAGTGGGTACAAAAGGCGTGACGCCTTCGCTGCTACGCAGAATACCTTGCCCGAAGGCAAGCAGGATCTTGCCCTCCAGTCGCAAAAAAGCCCGACGCCTGAGCGTCGGGCCTTTTTACTTTTACTGTGTGCCGTTCGGCACATCGGCACGTGTTTAGTGGATCACGATGCCGAATCCGAAGCGGTAGTTCTTCTGAACGCCGCCGATCTCGAAATCGTCGGTGTCCTTGAGGTAGGTCGGGTTGAAGTCGAACTGGATCACGCGAATATCGACATTCTTGTGAACCTTGACGTCGATGCCGCCGCCGATCGCCATCGCGAAGTTGTTCTGAGAGATGCTCTCAGTCCTCGATCCAGGCGTCGTGCCCTCGATGGTGGTGAAATCGCCGGTCAGCGAGATCTTCTGGTTGGCAACGCCGGCCAGGAAGTGGGCAAAAGGCTTGACACGCGGGCCGTCTTTCTTGTTGTTCTTGATCTGGATACCGCCGAGGAAGTTGTTCGTCCTGTACTTGAACTGGAACGGGTCACCGCCGAACGTTTCGTTCAGGGTCTTCCTGTGGGTAGCAAAATCGAACTTCAGGCCGACGTACTTGTGCACGTTGCCGGTGATCGACATGTTCACGCCGTTGGCTCCCTGGCGATCATCGATAACGCTGTCGAAATCGTCATCTTCTTCGCCAAGCGAAGTGTCGATGCGATTGTGTGAAAATCCGCCGTAAAACTCGACCTTGTTGAACTCATCCTGTGCGAAAACTGACGCACCTGAGAGCATAATGACGAGCGAACAAAAAACACCTATAAGAATATTCTTCATAATTTCGGTCTCCTAAATAAAGTAAATGAACTGGGAGTTCCACTGAGGAACAGTCGAATTAGAAAGTATACCTATGCCGCATCTCTTCGTCAACAAAAAAATCACGCAAAATTGAAAAAAAAGAATTGCCGGATGCGGGTGCATCCGGCGGTGTATTCGCGGAGGAACGGCCGCTAAACGGCCTAGTTGCCAGGCTTAACAGCCGGCACAGTTGCTGCGGCCGGCTCGGGCCGTGCCATCGCCGGTGCCTGGAAAACTATCGGCGCCGGGGTCGGGTCGGCCGGTGACGAATTCGACGGCGGATTGCCCATCGGAACGGGCTGGATGATCGTCGTCTGCTTCGGTGCACCGCTGCCTGCGGTCGCGGCGTCGGGGCGAATGATACGCGGCGTAATGAAGAAGAGGATCTCGTTCGTATTACGCTGCACGCCCTTTCGCTTGAAGAGGTTTCCGAGGATCGGGATGCTGCCGAGGCCCGGCGTGCGGTCCTGGCTGTTGCGTTCGTCGTCAAACAGGACGCCGCCCACGACCGTCGTGCCGCCGTCAGGAACGGTTACCTGCGTCTGCATAGACTGCGTATTGATCGCGGGGTTGGCACCGCCGACGATCGTTGCGGTCGAGCTGTTCTCGGCCACGACATTCAGGATGACGGTTCCCTGATCCGTGATCTGCGGCGTGATAGCGAGACGCAGCGGGACGTCAACATAGGTCGTCGTCGCGATCGCTGCCCCGCCGGACGCGCTCCCCGGCTGGATGGTAGTGACCGGGATCTTCGTTCCGCTTTTGATCTCAGCCGCGCGATTGTTGAGCGTCGAGATACGCGGTGTTGCGATGATCTTTGCCTGGCCCTTCTGCTCACCCAGCGAGATAAGCGAGCTCAGGGTAGCAGTACCCATCAGGCCTGTCGTAAGGCCGATGACCGTGCTTGGCAGTCCGGACAAAAAGCTGTTGTTCGACGAGGTCGTCGGCAGCCCGGGGCCCGCAGGCAGGCCGTTCAGGCCGCCGTCGGAACTGTTCGGAGGCAGTGTACCAAACGTACCGCCGCTGCCATTCTTGCCGTTGAGCATTGCGAACAACTGCACACCGATGTCGCGGCTGAAGTTGCGAGACGCGACGACGATCCGAGCTTCGATCTCGACCTGCGGTTCAGGCTGATCAAGGAGCGATACGAGCTGTTTGATCGCGTCGATGTTCTGGCGAACGTCAGTGATGATAAGCGTGTTGCTGCGTCCGTCGACCTCGACGGTGCCACGGCGGGACAGGCGCTTTTTGATGATACCCATGATGCCTTGGTCAGAACCGCCGGCGGCACCGCCGCCCGACGCTCCGCCGCCGCCCATGCTGCTTGTGCCGGTCGAGAGCGAGTTGCTGCCGCCCGCGTCGCCCGACAGTGTGCCGGCGGCGCGTGCGTAGTTCAGACGAACAAACTCTGTGTACAGCGGCGAGGTGTCGAGTTGATTGTTCATCCGCTCGCGGAAAAGCTCGCCTTCTGCCGCCAAGGTCTTATTATCGGCGACGCGAAGGATGTTGCCGTTCACCTGTACGCCAAGCTCCTGCGACTGCAGCACGCTGTCGAGCGCGAGGTTCCAGGGAACGTCGTTGACCTTCACCGTCACGGGCACTTCCTTGACGGATTTGTCGATGACGAAGTTGATGCCGTACTGGTCGGTGATGTACGACAGGATGTCACGAATGTCGGCATTGACGACATTCAGGTTGATCGGCTCGCCGCGGAATCCCGGCTCACCGTAGAACTTACCCTCATCCTGCGGATCGACACGCTGTGCGGCGATCGCGACGGCAAGACTCGAAAGGATGGTCAGCACGAAAGCGACACGACGGACGCCTCGGCTAAGTGTTTTAAGAGAATTCATGTTTCCTCCGTTACTTATCCGGCCCAGCGGTGCCTGATGGCACGGGCCTTATTGAATGGCCTGTTATCGGCCTCAATTCTTTGCTACTTTTACCGGCTTCTTGGCAGCCTTTTTGGACTTGGGCTTTTCGGCCTGCTCGGGCTGGTTGCTCATCTCGTCTAGCGGCGAGAGAAAAGGATTGGACGCGGGCTTGGCGTCTTTGCCGGCGGGAGCCTCGGTAGATGCGGTCTGTATCGGCTTGTCGCTGGGCTGGCTGGGAGCCGTGCCCTCGATCTGCGCTTTCTGCGAAAACTTCTGCAGCGGCTTGTTCTCGACCGAAGCTACGAACTTGCCTTCGCCGACCTTCGTTACCTTGCGAAAAACGAGCCTATTCTCCTCGACGGCGACGAGTTGGCCGTCAAAGAACTTCTCGCCCGGATAGATCGTGTATGACAAATTGATCGGCGTCGCCTGGACCATCGCGGCATAACCGCGGGGCGTTTTGAAGATGCCGGTCACGGCCATCTCGTTCAGCGTCAGCACGCTCGTGACCTTGGGCAACGGCTGGCCCGCGGCGGCGGCCTGTTCGCGGAGCCGCTTGAAATAGTCGATCCGCGCTTCGATGGCGGGCGGACCGTAATTCACGGGCGTTTTCGGCGTTCCGGCCTTCGCCGTTGAGGACGAACCGCGGCCGGTGGATTCCTTGCGAGGCTTCATAAAGCCCGGCTTTGCAAAGGGATCGCGCTGAGCGCTTGCCTGTGAGAAGTGCCCGCTGACGAGCAATAGTGCCGCGGCGATAGCTGAATAGCCGGCGAGGCGTGTGATTGTCTTAAGGTATGTCATGGCTGTTTCCCTAAAGGTCGTTATTTTGCGGGCGGTGCCGCGGGCGGAAGAACGCCGCCGGCAGGGGCGGCACCTGGCTGTGCTGGGACGGCACCCGGTGCGGCAGGTGCTCCGGGAGCGCCGGGCACTGCGGGCTTCGCGTTCAGATCTGTCGGAGCGGCGTAGTATGCCGTCAGCAGGAACTGCGCGTGCAGCGTCTTTGCATCCGTCTGCTTCTCAAGCTGGTTGATCTTAAAGTCGGTGATCGATACGATACGCGGCAGTTTTGCCATCGCCTCAAAGAAGGCACGCAGGTTGTTGAAATTGCTGTCAACCTCGACCTCGACCGGTTTGGCCATGATCGTGTCCTGCTGTGTGTCGTCACGCGGGGCGAACCGCATCACCACCATTCGGCTGCCGTTCGCCGTGTCCTGCAGGCCCTGGAGAACGTTGGTGATCTCACGCTGTTCGGGCAGCAGCACCTTGAGTTCTTCGTATTCCTCACTCTTGCTGGCGAAGAGAGCGCGAAACTCATTGATACGCTGCGTCGCGACGCGTGCGGTCTCATTCTTGGCCTTTAACTGCGCGACCTGGTCGTTTAGGTTGGCGACCTCGGCTCGCGTCTCGCTGGTCACGAAGTACCAGACGCCTGAGTAAAGCAGGGCCGCGATGCTGACCAGGATGATCAGCTGAAAGTGCCATTTAAGGTTCTTGATCTTGTCTAACATGTCGATTACCTTCTCTCGTGGGTTCGGGCCTAGTTCTTGGCAACCTGCGGCGGGGCAGGAGCGGTGCCGGGTGCGGATGCGGTCGTCGCGCCGTCAGGCTTAGGTGCCTGTGCCGGCTGGTAGGACGTCTTGATCGTGAAGTTCACGATCTGGAGCTTTGGCGTCTCGCCTTCGGCATTGGCCTTTTGCGGGGCGTTCCTGTTCTCGATCTCGGCACGCGAGGTCTCTATATTGAGGTTCGTAAACAGGCCGTTAGAAAATTCCAGGCTGCGGCCGAACTGCGTCACCTGCGATTCGTCCGGGCTGTTGCCCTTGAAGACCAGGCTGTCGCCGGTCTGCTCAACGCTCTCGAGATAGAGTCCCGGGACCATCGCGATGCGCTCGCGCATTGCGTCGAGCACCGCGCTCGGGCCGGCCTGCGAATCGCGAAGTTTCTTGATAGCGCCGATGCGTGCGTCGATGTTGGCGATCTTTGCTTCAAGGTCACGCTGTTCGTTCATTACGACCTCGAGCTCGGCAGCGATCTGCTTTTGCTCGTCGAGCTGTCGCTCGGCCTCAGTCTTGGCCATCTGTGTGCTGATAACGTCCCAGCCGATGACAGCACCGAGCAGGACGACCACCACAACTGACATGAGGGCCAGCCGCGAGGCAGAGCTCGAGATCTTGCGATCGACGGCCGCGACGGTGCCATTCTGGCGTTCAGTTACCGAATTGAGTAGATTGATCTTGATCATTGTGGTTACACTCCCCTGACCGCGAGGCCTACGGCAACGGCCATTTCGGGCACGATCTCATTCATATAGTCCGGGTCAAATTTTTTCGGGTCGACCTTGATCTTGCGGAATGGGTTGAGCACCTCGACCGGCAGCTCGAGCCGCTGCGAAAGTTCCTCGGCGAGGCCGGCCAATTTCGAACCGCCGCCCGAGATCAGTATCTTTTGAACCTGCGTTTCCGTGTCGTCGGTCGTCGCGCGGTAGAAATCGAACGTTTTCTGGATCTCCATCGCGACGATCTCGGTGACGTTGTTCATCAACGGTTCGATAGATTTCTCGTCGCCGTTTTCAACAACATCTGTGACGCCTCGCTTCAGCGCCTCGGCCTGTTGGAAGTTCAATCCCAGGCTTCGCTGCAGCACGTCGGTAAACTGGCTGCCGCCGACCGTGATGTCGCGCGTGAAGAGCGAACGCGTGCCCTTGACGATGTTTACGTTCATCGTCGAGGCACCGATATTGAGAAGCGTTACAACCTCGTCATCTGTCGGCTCGTAATTGACCTCATAGCAGTTCTGCAGGGCAAAGGTGTCGACGTCGATGACGATCGGTGTTTTGCCCGCGAGCTGAATGGCCTGTTTGATATTGTCTATACGCTCGCGCTTGCAGGCGGCGATCAGGACGTTAGTCGAATCCTGTGTCTCGGCCGTGACTTGATAGTCGAGGCTCACGTCGGCAAGGTCGTAAGGAATGTGCTCCTCGGCGTGCCAGTCGATCGACTCCTCAAGCTCTTCACGCGACATCGGCGGCAGGACGATATTCTTGAGAATGACCGAATGGCCGCTTACGCCAGTCACGACGCTGGCGGCATTCACCTGATGATTGGTGCAGACGCTCTGAATAACGTCTGATACAACATTCATCTCCATGATCTGGCCGTCGATGATCGTGTCCGCGGGCAGGTTCTCAAAACCGAGGCTGACCAAATTCAGGTTGTTCAGCTTGCCGTCAAGCTCGATCATTTTTATCGAACTCGAACCGATGTCCAACCCGGCAACGCTCTTCTTTTTACCGAACATTTCTTATTCGCTCCTTAACCGTTGGTGCTTTTGACGTGTGTCTGGCGTCGTGTCGTTCCCATCCGAAAAAATGCGGGTCTATATCTTGCGGTATCTTTGTGCCACCGGTGATGTCGGAAAGACGGGGGTGATTCGTGACAGGTCAACTATTGAGAAGTGTCAAAAACCCGCTTTTTCGGATGTTCTAGTCGCTTTGCGGCCTACAGGGAACTCTGACTTCAGGAACTTGCCGCATCTGGTGGCGATAGGCGTACGCTGCGTAAGCAGTCGCAACAATTAGAAGTTACAGGAATGTTTGCTATGTGTCAACAAGTTTTTGTCTTGTTTA
>CAZWSK010000128.1:5021-6888 GCA_964636445.1 uncultured Chloracidobacterium sp. | reverse complement strand
GGGTCCGGGCAGCCTGACTGACTTTGGGCTTACAGTGGTAAGATAGTGGTTTGCGCTTGTGATGAAGAAAGTAGGATTTGTCAGCCTTGGATGCCCTAAGAATCTCGTGGATAGCGAGGTGATGATGGGCCAGCTTGCTGAGGCCGGTTATGAGATAACGAATGACGCGGCCGACGCCGATACGGTGGTGGTGAATACATGCGGGTTTATCGAGTCGGCGAAGCAGGAATCGATCGACGCGATACTCGAGGCTACGCGGTGGAAAACCGAGGGCTCGGCCGGCCGCGTGGTCGTCGCCGGCTGCCTGGTCGAACGTTATCGCGACGACCTGATGAAGGAACTGCCCGAGGTTGACGCATTCATCGGGACCTCGCAGGTGAACGAGATCTTAAAGGCTGCGGATGACGAGTTTGACGCCCGGGCGTTGACGATCACGCCGGTCGGGAACAAGACCTCAACGTATCTTTACGACGAATACACACCGCGGATGCGCGCGACGCAATCGCATACGGCATTTATCAAGATCGCCGAGGGCTGCGACCGGCCGTGCGCGTTTTGTTCGATACCGTCGATGCGCGGTTCATTCAGGTCGAGGCGGTTCGGTTCGATCGTCGAGGAAGCGAGAATGCTCGCGAAGCAGGGCGTGAAAGAGGTCGTGCTGATCGCGCAGGACTCGTCGCGATATGGCGAAGATCTCGGCGAGGTCGATGCACTCGCCGCGTTGATCAGAGCGCTAGGTGAGATCGACGAACTCGAATGGGTCCGCGTGATGTACGCGTATCCGACGCACATCTCGCAGGCTTTCCTGTCTGCGATAGCCGAGACACCAAAGGCAGTAAAGTACCTCGACATGCCGCTGCAGCACGCTTCGCGTAATGTGCTCAAACTAATGAAACGCGGCGGTACGCGCGAGTCGCTCGAAAGGCTGATCGGACGAGTCCGCGATGCAGTGCCGGGCATTACGATCCGAACGACGTTCATCACGGGCTTTCCGGGTGAGACGGACGAGGATTTTGAGGAGTTGATCAAATTCGTGCAGAATTGCCGATTCGATAATGTCGGCGTTTTCACGTACTCGGACGAAGAGGGAACTGACGCCTATGGCCTACCGAACAAGGTCGATCCGAAGGTCGCCAAGAAACGCCGCGACAGGTTGATGAAAGAACAGGCAAAGATCAGCCGCGAGATGAATCGAGCCAAGGTCGGCAGAACGTTTCCGGTAATGTTTGAAGGCCTTTCGGAGGAATCAGACCTGCTGTTCCAGGGCCGTTTAGAAGGGCAAACGCAGGAGATCGACGGGCACATCCTCATCAACGACATGCCGGACGATTTCGAACCGGAGATCGGTGCCGTTTACACTGTCCGCATCACCGAGGCGCATGACTATGACCTCGTAGGCGCGATAATCTGACCCGCTCTAATTAATAATTACTAATTGATCAATTACTAATTAATACAATATGTCTGCTCCGAATATCGAGACCATCGTTTCTTTAGCCAAGCGCCGCGGATTTGTTTATCCGGCATCGGATATTTACGGCGGGCTGGGCTCGTCGTGGGACTACGGGCCGTTGGGCGTTGAGCTCGCGAACAACATCAAGCAAAGCTGGTGGCGGTGGGCCGTTTACGAACGCGACGACATCGAGGGCGTAGATTCGTCGATCATCCAGAACCGGTTGGTGTGGAAGTACTCGGGGCACGAGGACACGTTCAGCGATCCGCTGGTCGATTGCCGCGACTGTAAGACGCGTCTGCGTGAGGACAAGCTCGATAAGAACGCCGACGGCAAGTTCGTTTGTTCGAATTGCGGCTCGACGAACCTCACGGAATCGCGGGCGTTCAACCTGATGTTCAGGACGACCGTCGG
>CAZWSK010000128.1:0-4921 GCA_964636445.1 uncultured Chloracidobacterium sp. | reverse complement strand
TGGATCGACGCATACGATGCATGGCTGCGGTCGCTAGGCATCTCGGCCGAGAACGTCGTGCATTACGAGCAGACGAAGCAGGAGCTCGCGCATTATTCGGACCGGACCGTCGATTTTTTGTATCGGTTTTTCCCGGAACGCGAGGACGAGGACAAGCAGTTTGACGAGCTGCTAGGTATTGCGAACCGCACAGATTACGACCTGCGCGTCCATTCGAAAAAGCCTGAGGACGCGGACGGCAAACGGATCAACCCTGACACGACCGAGGACCTTTCGTACTTCGACCCGCAGACGAATGAGCGGTTCTATCCGTACTGCATAGAGCCATCGATCGGCGTCAACCGCACACTGCTCGCGGTGATGATGGACGCCTACACGGAGAAGACGAACGACAAAGGCGAAGTGCGGGTTATCCTGAAACTCAAGCCCGAAATGGCACCCATCAAGGTTGCCGTGCTGCCGCTTGCGAAGAACAACGAAGAGATCGTCACGCTCGCCAAACGCCTCAAACGCGACCTCCAGCCCTCGATGCGTGCCGTTTACGACGACACCGGCGGCATCGGCAAGCTCTACGCCCGCCAGGACGAGATCGGCACGCCGTTCTGCGTGACTGTCGATCACGAATCACTGCAAGACAACGCAGTGACCGTCCGTGAGCGCGACACGTGGGAGCAGGAACGCGTCGCGATCGATGCGTTGAAAGAGTATTTGCGATCGCGATTGAACTGATGAGGCCTGACGGTGTTCTATCGTCAAGACTCCTACGCTACGGCGCTTCGCTGGCTGCTGTTCTCCTAGCATCTTTTCTCCTCGTCGCTGTCGCTGACCGGATCAATCCGATCACGGTCGCGATGGCGTTTTTGTTGATCGTGCTCGCATCGGCGACGTTCTTTGGGCGCAATCCGGCGTTGTTGGCGTCGTTTGCGGCGATGCTGTGTTTTAACTACTTCTTTTTGCCGCCCGTTGGGACGTGGCATATTGCGGAGCCGCAGAACCTGATCGCGTGGGCGGCGTTCACGGTGACGGCCATCATGGCGGGCGAGTTGTCGCATTACGCTCGACGCCGGGCCCGCGAGGCCGAACGGCTTTACGGCGAGCTGCAGTCCGCGTTTGAGGCGACGACGCAGGCCGAGGCTCTAAAACAAAGCGAGAAGCTCAAATCCGCCCTGCTAGACGCCGTTACGCACGACCTGCGGACGCCGCTGACCTCGATAAAGGCGTCGGTCACGACGCTGCTCGACAGCGAGGGCGGCCAGCGGACGATCGAACTCGACAGCGAGGGCCGGACGGAATTTCTCTCGATCATCAACGAGGAGACCGACCGGCTGAACGGCTTTATCGAGGGAATGGTCGCGCTCGCACGTGTTGAGGCGGGCACGGCCTCGGCCGCATCGAACACGACCGTTGATGAGATACTTACGGCAGCGGTCGAGCGAGCGAGGGCGTTAACGGCCGGGCATGTTCTGGAGGTCCATAGCGATCCCGCGTTGGCGGTCCGAGCCGATGCGCGGGCCATCGCGGAAGTGATCTATAATCTGGTCGAGAACGCCGTGAAATACTCGCCGCCGGGCTCGACGATCACGCTTGCGGCACGGGGCGTGGACGATAAGGTCGAGTTCGCGGTTATCGATCAAGGACCGGGCATCGCGGAGCATATGCGGGAACGCGTATTCGAGAAATTCGTCCGCCTGGGTGAAGGGCCGGCCAGCGGCCTCGGCCTCGGGCTCTCGATCGCTCGCGGCATCGTCGAGGCGCAGCACGGCTCGATAAGGATAGAAGGCGGCGATGACGGACGCGGGACAAGGGTCGTTATCACGCTGCCCGCCGGGAGATCATGACCGAAAACAGGAAAGTTCTTGTCATCGACGACGAACCGCAGATCACACGCGTGCTGCGGCATAGCCTGTCGGCGCACCGCTATGACGTGCGGACCGCGGCGGACGGTGTGTCGGGACTCGAAACATTTCGGGATTGGAATCCCGACCTTGTCATTACCGACCTGCAAATGCCCGAGATGGACGGCATCGAGCTTTGCAGGGAGATCAGAAAGAGTTCAACAGTGCCGATAATCGTCTTATCCGTCCGCGGCGAGGAGCGCACCAAGGTAAAAGCTCTGGACGCGGGTGCCGACGATTACGTCACGAAGCCGTTCGGTATCGACGAACTTTTGGCGCGAGTGAGGGCCGCACTGAGACGGACCAGAGATGGCGCAGACGCGCCAGCCGCGATGACCGAAGGCGATTTTACGATCGATCCGGCGACGCGTCAGGTCACTGTCTCGGGCCAGCAGGTCCATCTCACCCCAAAGGAATTCGACCTCCTGGCCTTTCTCTTCCGCAACCGGGGCCGCGTGGTTACGCACCGCGCGATACTTGCCGCGGTCTGGGGCGGCGAGCACACCGAGCAGCCGGAATACCTCCGCGTATTCGTCGGACAACTGCGTAAAAAGATCGAGCCCGAGGCCTCGCAGCCGCGCTATATCCTCACCGAGCCGTGGGTCGGCTATCGATTCTCGCCATAAGTCTTTATGGACTCTTTATAAACTAATTACGCCGAATTTACGCTGCGGGCTCTACTCTCGCAGTGTATGGCGTCGCGAGCTGAAATATTAGGTGCCGTATCCGAGGCCGAGACAAAGGCATCGGACCATAAGTCGCGTCGCGGTCTCTCACTCCTTCTGACGGTCCTTCTAGCCGCGGGTGCGGCATCACCTCTGCTAGGGCTGACGCTGAGCGTAGTGCATTCGATGCTTCCGGGCGATGTTTCCTTTGAGCGAGCGGCTATGATGTTCACTTTTGCCTCGATCCCGCTGCTCCTGATCGGAGCTCATCTAATGGACAGGATCGACGCGAGGCGTTAACCGCCGACATGAACGCTCGGCCTGAGCTCCGGGTCGGGCTCGGCTTGTCGCAGTATCTCGCGCGTTACCGGCGCCGTGTCGCCCTCGCCAAAGAGGATGTATCTGATCAAATACCTCACCGGATTGCCCTCGCTCCAGCCAAAATAGACGTGCGGTATTTTGCCCGTTCCATCACGAAGGTGCAGAAGAAGCGCCGCGATCGCGTTTGGCACCGCCGGGGCGTGCGTTCTCAAAATACGATAACCTCCGATGTCGGTACCGGTGATCCTCAGCTTTCCAGTGAATTCGGAGGCGTCTCCGATATCTATCTCGTAGAACAGGATCGGGTCGTTGGCGGGTATGTGATTGTCCACGCGTTTCTCGTGTTCTTTGAAGCGATACTCAGTCAGATCGCCGGTCTCGCGGCGGTTCGTCACGATGCGGATGTCGCCGTCGGCAAGGTCCTCGATGAACGATTCGGCGATGTGGTCGAGCTCGATCTTTTGAATCCTGACCTCGGTCGTGCGCATCGCGCGGGACACGAATGACGATACAATAATGCCGAGGATAAACAGCGAGGCGATCTTTATGCCGTCAGGCCGCTCTACGATGTTCGTGATCGTCGTGTATGCGAACACGAGCGAGATGACGAGAAACGCCCATTTGACCGCTTGCCGGCGGACCCACGCGGAGATCGTAACGGCAATCGCAGCCGACGTCATCAGCACCAGAACGCCTGTCGCGTAAGCTCCGCCTTGTGCCTCCACTTCGGCCGAGAAGATATACGTGATGACGAAACAGATCCCGGTGAATATCAGCACGAGCGGTCGTGACGAGCGTGCCCAGTTTGGGGCCATGCCGTATCTCGGAAGATATCGCGGGACGATATTGAGTAGGCCCGCCATGGCCGACGCGCCGGCGAACCACAAGATCATTATCGTACTGATGTCGTAGACCGTGCCGAACACCTCGCCAAGATACAGATGTGCAAGAAACGCGAGCGCGCGTCCCTGCGCCTTGCCGCCGGCCTCAAACTCCGCGGCGGGGATCAACACGCTCGTGATCAGGCTGCTGAAAATGAGGAAGAAGCTCATTACCAACGCCGCCGTTCGGAGCAGTTTCCGGGTCTTCTGAATGCGGTTCGGGTTGTCGACGAGCGGCATCACGGCTACGCCCGTCTCAAAACCAGAGAGGCCGAGAGCGAGCTTTGGAAATACGAGCAGCGAAAGGGCCGCGATCATAACCACGCCGCGCGTCCCGCCCGAGGTCGGGCTTGTAAATACGGCCGTTTGCCAATTTGTCAGCGTCGTGGGATCAAGAGCGATGTGGTAAAGGCCTGTTCCGATCACGATCAGGTTTAGAGCGAGATAAGACGCGACGAGGAATACAGCGATCCCGATCGCCTCACGAAAACCCTTCAAGAACACCGCAGCAAGCAGGCCGATGAGGCCAGACGTCACCGCGATCGGATGGTCTATCTGAGGCAGGTTTTCCTCAATGAAGGTGTTGTGGATTATGTGCTCGGACGCGTCGGCGGCTGACAGCGTGATGGTTATCACGAAGTCGGTCGCGACAAAACCTAGTAGGGCGAGAACAAATAGCTTGCTCTTCCACCTCGACAGCAGGTGCTCGAGCATCGATATCGAGCCCTGGCCGTGCGGGCTTTCGGCCGCGACGCGGTTATAGATCGGCAGGGCTCCGAAGAGCGTCAGCAGCACCAGGATCATCGTCGCGATCGGCGACAGAACGCCGGCGGCGGCGAAGGCAATGCCCGGCTGATAGCCCAACGTGGAAAAGTAATCGACGCCCGTCAGGCACATGACCTGCCACCACGGATGTTTGTGGTGCTGCGGTTTTGTCTCGGTCGGGTCGGCCGTTTTGCTCGGTACCGTCCAGGCTTTTATCGAACCTTCTGCGGCTGCTGGTGAAGCTGGCATAACAAAGGCGGAACAACCACCAAAAAGGGGCCGCCCCGCGACTGGCCGCGCAAGATGCAGCCACGCATTCAGCTTATTGGCGATGGTCTAAAGAGCGCATAAGGAACGTATAAGGATTTCATAAAGGCCTATTCTCGAGGCATTT
>CAZWSK010000127.1:0-6915 GCA_964636445.1 uncultured Chloracidobacterium sp. | reverse complement strand
CTATAACAACGGCCTGCCGGGAACGCGTGTCAAGAACCTCGGCACGCCGTCGGGGATTGAGCAGGGCGACAAGCTGACGGTCAGTGTGACCGATACGCTCGGCAACACGTCTGAGTTCGCACCTGCTATCGATATACCGGTTGTGGGCGGCACGCCGACACCCACGCCGACGCCCACGCCCGGCGTGACGCCGACGCCGAGTCCGACGCCGGGGGCGACGCCTCTTTACACTCGCGGCGACTATGATGGTGACAACAAGACGGACTTGACGGTGTGGAGGCCGTCGGCGTTTGCGGCACCGAATGAGAATTTGAGTGCGTTTTACACTTTCAGGTCGACGGACGCTAGTTTCTTTGGGATCCAGTTCGGGAACACGGGCGACGTGGCGATCGCGGGTGACTTTGACGGGGACAACAAGACGGACTTTGGCGTGTCGCGTTACAACACCTCGCCGGGCGGCGTCGATCTGGTTTATCTGGAGAGCTCGACGAACACGGCCAAGTTCCCGGTGTGGGGCAACTCGGGCGACGTGTTCATCTCGGGTGACTATGACGGTGATAAGAAGACCGACGTGATGGCGTGGCGGCCGAGCGACGGCACTTGGTACATCGTGAATTCGAGCGGTGCGAACGGAGGGTTTAGCTTCATCCAGCACGGGCAGAGTTTGGATAAACCGTACGCGATGGATACCGACGGCGACGGCAAGGCGAATCTTGTTTACTTCCGTCCGCAGACAGGCGATTGGGTGGTGAGGAACAACGACGGGTCGACGACGACCACGAACTTTGGCCTCGCGAGCGACATTCCCGTGCCGGCGGACTACGACGGTGACAACAAGGACGACATCGCGGTGTTCAGAGACGGGTTGTGGATCGTGCTTAGGAGTTCGAGCGGACAGGTCGAGTTCATGCCGTTCGGAGCGGCGGGCGACATTCCCGTGCCGGGCGACTACGACGGTGACAACCTCTACGATCGTGCCGTCTACCGCGAAGGCATCTGGCACATGCTCAGATCTTCGCAGGGCTACACCGGATTCCAATTCGGAGCGCCGACAGACACGGCAATGCCAAAGGCGTATATTCCGTAAAGTTATGAGTTCGAACTTTAGTTTGTCTTACGTGCGTAAGAGCAAACTGAAGTTTGAACTCAGAACTCAGAACCAGATCAGTTGGCTTTTTCTTTTCGTTCGTCGGCGAATAGGATGGGCGAGACCATCGGGCGGTAGGTGTCGCTGATCTTGATATAGGACTCCTCGCGGAGTTTTGACATGAATTTCTTCTGCTCGGGGCCGGCGCGCTCATTTGTGATGGCGAGTCGGACGGCGCTTTCGTCGAATACAGAGTCCGAACTGGCGGCCTCGCGAGCGTCGACGCGAAGAATGACCATTCCCATTTGATCGATCTCGAACGGCGCGGTGATGTCACCGACCTTAACGCCCTTGAGCGGCTCGCCGACCTTTGCCGGAAGATCAGCGACGGGGACGCCCTCGGCCTTGCCTGCACCCTGGGTTACGAGGCCCTGATCGGAATTTTCCTTCACGAGCTTGTCAAAATCGGCACCGGCCTTGATCGCGGTGTGAAGTTGACGGGCCTTTTCGCGTACAGCGGCGACGTCGCGGCCGGCAAAGCCCAGGAACATCTCAGAGACAGACACGGTCTCGGGCTTGCCAAATTTTGCCTTGTTCTTTTCGTAGTAATCCTTCAGCTCTTTGCCGTTCAGGCTCCAATAGATCTTGCCCTGGACCTCACGCTGGATCACCCGCTCGCGAATGGCCGCCTTTCGCCAGGCCTCCCGCAGGCTGACGGGGTCGGCTCCCTGGCGTTCCATTTCCTTGTACAGCGCCTCGACCGTGGTGAAGTTGTACTGCTTCATGAGATCGGCGACCCGCTGATTCAGCAACGCCTCGATCTCGCTGTCGAGGCCGATCTCCTTAGAGTGCTGAACAAGCAGCTCCTCGTTAATGAGATTAGCGATCAGCTCGCCCTTTTTGTCTTCGACGAGTTTCCGAGCCTCTTCGCGCGTCTTGCCCTGATCGACAAAAGAGTCGATCGCCACCTCGGACTCGCGTTTAACGCGCGAGAGCGTGATGACGCCGTCGTTCACCTGGGCGATCACCTCGTCGACCACGCGCGTTTGCGTTTCCTGGGCACTAACGCCCAGCGACGAGATAAGAAGCGCAGCGGTGAAAATGGCGGTTTTAGTAACTGATCTCATAAAATTACTCCGGGCGCGAGGCAAAAAAGGATTCTAGTATCGCGCGAAATTCTTTGCAAACCGCGTAGTTTGATGCCCGCGAGCACGCAAGAGTTTATTGCAGGCAGACCAAAATCGAGGAGATCCGCGGAGATTAAACATTTTTAAACTATAAGGCGGTGTATAGCCGCGACGCGCTCTCAATAGGTGAAGAAAAAGTGTAAACAATGCGGGCTCGCGAATTTTGCCGACGCGGCCTCGTGCGGCCGGTGCGGACGCGATCTCGGTGCGGCCGTAGACAACTCGCCCCGACGCCGCCCGCGCGTGCTGCTGCGCGCGGTCATCTGCCTGGGCGTCTGCGTCGCGATGGTGCTGGCGTTCTACGTGTCGCTGATCGCCTCAGCCGAGTCGCTGAATATCGAACAAAAACACACGGTCCGCCGCGCGATCGGCGTACTGCGTGAAAAGGGTTTTACCCGTGAGGTCGCCCTGCTCGAGAACATCACGGTCTTTCGCGGAGACGACAACTGGCTGAACGCGACCGTGGCGAAGGAGAATGCATTTGCGGCGACCAATTTTCCATTCGCGATAATTACGCTTTACTCAGATTTTTTTACTTATCCGACGGACGACGTCGAGCGGGCTGCCATTCTTCTGCATGAGGCCCGGCACCTGCAGGGCGAAGACGAGCCCAAGGCCTATGCCTACGTCTGGCGCCACCGGCAACAACTCGGCTGGACGGCCGACAAGTACGCGGCATCATACGTCTGGGACAACATTCGCAGGCAGACGCGCGATTATGTGCCGGGAATGTTCAACTGCCCCGAAAAGCGCGGCGGAGATTGTACCGAATAGCTCCACCTTTTCATCACTTAGCGGCTCTGATCGCCGTGAGCGTTTCCGCCGCCGTCTTTATCGGGTCTGCGGTCGGGATGTCGACACGCAAGATGCCGTTGGGTGAGAAGCTTGCGGCTGGGGCTTCAGCAAGAAACGCCATCAGTTTTTCAGGATCGACCCGCGCAGATCCGCCGAGTTTGATCGCAACCTGCGAGCCGCTTTTGTCGATCGAGACGATGGCGAGAGACTCGGCGAGTTTTCTGAGACGCGCGTATTCGAACAGGTTCTCGACCGAACGCGGGATGCGGCCGTAGCGGTCCTCGATCTCGGTGTGGATCGCTGCGAGTTCTTCCTCGGCGGCTGAGGAGATCCGTTTGTACGTGCGCAGCCGCTGGCCAGCCTCGGCGATGTAATCCTTTGGTATAGAAACATCGACGCCGAGGTTGATCGAGACGCTCACTTCGTCGGCGATCTCGTCACCTCTTAATTCCGCGATCGTCCGCTCGAGCATCTTCGTGTACAGGTCAAAGCCGAGTGCGTCGAGGTGGCCCGATTGCTGGCCGCCGAGGATATTGCCCGCACCTCGCAGTTCGAGGTCGAGCGCGGCGAGGCGGAAGCCTGCGCCGAGGTCTGAGAATTCGCGGATCGCGCTCAGGCGTCGTCTGGCGATGGGCGTCAGCTCTAACTCGCTTGGTATCAACAGATACGCGTATGCACGACGATTCGACCTGCCGACGCGGCCGCGCAATTGATACAGCTGTGACAGGCCGTAGTTGTCGGCGCGATTGATTATGATCGTGTTAGCCCGCGGGATGTCGATGCCATTCTCGATGATCGTCGTCGCGATCAGCACGTCGTATTTGTAGTCGACGAACGCGAGCATCACGTCCTCCATCTCCTTCTCGTTCATCTGCCCGTGGCCGATGGCGATGCGAGCGGAGGGGACGATCTTTTGGATAAGTGCCGCGATCGCCTCGATCGATTCGACTCGGTTGTGGATGAAAAAGACCTGGCCGTTACGCGACATTTCTAGCTCGATCGCCGAGCGGATGACGTTCTCGGAAAACTGCACGACCTGCGTGTTGATCGCCAGCCGGTCACGCGGCGGCGTCTCGATCACGGACATGTCACGCATGCCAAGAAGCGACATGTTGAGCGTGCGCGGAATGGGCGTGGCCGAGAGTGTGAGGACGTCGACCTTCTTTTTCCACTGCTTGAGTTTCTCTTTGTGAGCGACGCCGAAGCGCTGCTCTTCGTCCACGATGACGAGGCCGAGTTTTGGCAGTTTGACGTCGGTCGAGAGTAGACGATGGGTGCCGATGAGCACGTCGACCTCGCCTTTGCCGGCGGCCTCGGCGACGGCCTTTTGCTCCTTTGTCGAGCGAAAACGCGACAGCAAGTCGACGCTGACGGGGAATGCCGCGAAGCGTTTCTTGAACGTTTCGTAATGCTGATACGCGAGCACCGTCGTCGGCGTGAGCACCGCGCATTGACGGCCGTCCATCACGGCCTTGAATGCCGCACGCATCGCGACTTCGGTCTTGCCGTAACCGACGTCGCCGATGATCAGACGGTCCATCGGGACGGGCGTTTCCATGTCGGTCTTTACGTCCTCAATGGCCGAGGCCTGATCCACCGTGAGGTCGTATGGAAACGCGTCCTCGAACTCATGCTGCCACGGCGCGTCGGAGCCGAAGGCGTGGCCGCGGACGAGTTTACGCTCGGCGTAGAGCTTTAACAGCTCGTCGGCCATATCGCGCATCGCGCGTTTTGCCTTGGCCTTGGTCTTTTGCCATCCGATGCCGCCGAGACGATCTAAAGCTGGCTGTGTCGCCTCGCCTGACGAGTAGCGCGAGACGAGGTCCATGCGCTCGACGGGGACGAACAGCTTCGCGTCGTCCGCATAGACGAGCAGCATGAACTCGCGTTCCGACCCCTGCGACGTGATCGTCTGCAGGCCCTCGAACCGACCGATGCCGTGGTCGACGTGCACGACGTAGTCGCCGGGTTTGAGATCGCGGAAGTCGGAGATGAAGGCGCCGAGGCGGGATTTCGGTCTTTGGCCTTTGGTCTTGGGTCTTTGGCCTTCGACGGTCGTGGATTCTCCGAAGATATCACTCTCGGAATAAACGATCAGTTCGGCGCTCGGCAGCTCGAATCCGCTCGACAGACAGCCGACCTTGATCGCGTCCATAGGCAGGTAAATGTCGTACTCGCGAAGGATCTCTGCCACACGCTCGGCCATACCGGGCGTGCCAACGACGATCTGTGCGGTGCGATCAAATTCAGCCACGAACGCCGGAATGTCACCGTGAAAGCGGCGTGTAGAGCGTGATTGGATCGTGATGTCTGTGGCGCTCTCAGCGGCCGAGAATAGGAAAAGAGGCGTTGCAGAATTGCTCCCCTCCTTACGAAGGAGGGGTGTCGCCGCTTCGGCGACGGGGTGGTTCTCTGCTTGAGGGGCCACTGCGGCTTGAGTATCTGTTGACGAGAGAACCACCCCGTCATCCGCAACAAAAGACGATGCGTATGCCACCCCTCCTTCGTAAGGAGGGGAGCTTTGGAGTTGAAGCTGGAAGTCCTCATCGGTTACCCCGGCAGTTCGCCCGAGCGAACGAAGCTCGATCCGTTTCAGTTTGTCAGTCTTCTCTCTCAATTGCTCCGTGGTTAAAAACAGATCGCTCGGCTCCAAGGCGACGTCACCGGCATCGACGACGGCTTCATAGTTTGCGTGCAGATGCTCATAGACGCCGGTCAGGGCGTGTTCGACGGCGACGGGTTCGTCGATGACGAGGATGTGATCGCTCAGATGATCGAAGACAGTCGCGTCGAGCGGTTTGACGAGCGGAAGGTGAAATTCCCAGCCCGAGAAGGTCTCGCCGTCGTTTGCGAGGTCAATGCGGTCTTTTAGATTTCGTTTGAACCGCTCGTCGTGGAACCGCTCGGCAGCAAAGAACGCCCAGTCCCTCATGTCCTGCGGCGTGACGGCAAATTCGCGCATCGGTGCGATCGAGAATGACTTTAGCTGCTCGACCGAGAGCTGTGTGTCGGCGTCGAACGTTCGGATCGAATCAACTGTGTCGCCGAAAAACTCGACACGCACCGGCATCTCGGCATCAGGCGACCACACATCTACAATGCCGCCGCGCAGCGAGAATTGGCCCGGGCCGAAGATCGGATCTTCGCGGACATATCCGACCGCGGCGAGGCGTTCGATGAGCTGGTCGGGCGGAAAGTCGTCGTCGCGAACGAGTTCGGCCCCGAGAGCGGCGATCGCGTCGGGCGCGACCGTCCGCTGTATCAGCGAACGCGCGGGCAGAACAACAACACCGGTCTCGGCTTTCGACATCTGCCAGAGAGCGAGGGCACGGCGTTCTTTTGTCTCGGCGTGGGGCGACGCGCCGGAGTACGGGTCAGTCTCGAAGGAAGGGAGAAGAATAATTTCAGATCTAAAATTCGGACTTTCATATCCAGAGGCTGGAATTTGCGATCCAAAAAAGTCGAGGTCGGCGGTCCAGGTTTCGGCGTCGCCGTTCGTGTCGGTCACAACGGCGAAGCGCTTGCCAGTTTCGGCCGCGAGGAGCGCGAGGACGTACGCCTTTGCAGAGACTGAGGTCAGGCCGCTGAGGCTAATAATGCGCGTGCCGGCGCGCACGGCGGCCAGCGTTTTTTCGAGATCGACGCCCATAGGAGACACTGATGCCCGGCGAACGCGAGCCGAGGCAGGCGTTCTCCTGGTGCAATAAGATTCTGCCACAGCCGCAGGGTAATCGCATGCGGCGTAGAGTTTAGCGGCGGCAGAATCTATAATCTTGAGTCAATGAGCATCCCGGAATTTAACGAGATCGTCGAGCAAAACGACCAGACTGCGGCACGTGCCGAGCA
>CAZWSK010000126.1:5691-7228 GCA_964636445.1 uncultured Chloracidobacterium sp. | reverse complement strand
GCCCAGCCGCCGAATTCCTGCCCGACTGTCACCGGCGTCGCATCCTGCAAATGCGTTCGGCCGATCTTGACGACGTCCTTGTATTCCTCGGCCTTTGCTCGGATGGCGTCGGCCACCTTCTGAACTTCCGGGATCAGTGCGCTTGTCCGCTCGGCCGCGGCGATATACATTGCGGTCGGGAAGGTGTCATTCGACGACTGCGATTTGTTTACATCGTCGTTCGGATGGATCGGCTTTTTCGAGCCCATCTCGCCGCCCGCGATCTCGATCGCGCGGTTTGAGATGACCTCGTTGGCGTTCATGTTCGTCTGCGTCCCCGAGCCCGTCTGCCACACACGCAGCGGGAAATGCTCGTCGAGCCTTCCCTCGATGACCTCATCCGCAGCCCGCGAGATCAGGTTCGTCCTTTCATCGTCGAGCTTACCGAGGTCGCGATTGACGATCGCCGCGGCCTTTTTTAGAATGCCCAGTGCGCGAATGACCTCGCGCGGCATCACGTCAAAGCCGATATTAAAGTGCTTCAACGACCTCTGCGTCTGCGCTCCCCAATACGCCGTCACCGGCACCTCTATCTCGCCCATCGAATCGGTCTCGATGCGTGTCTTTATTGCATTTTCAGTTGCGTCTGTCATGTTCTTTGTCGCAGTTCGAAAAGACGATTCTAATCGATGCCGCAAGCGCAGCAAAACAAGCCGAACATGACCTGCGTCATGTTCGCATCGCGTTATTCGGGTATTATTGGAATCATGAAGCTCAGGATCAGCTCGAATTCGTTGCGCCTCCGGCTGACCCGCAGCGAGGTCGAAGAATTTGCCGCTAATGGCAGCTACGAATGCGCGATAGACCTCGCTGGCGGCCGGCTCACCTATCGCCTCGAACGTGCGGATGTAGAAGCCACGACAGCGCGGCTTTCCGAATGCACGATCACCGTTAGCGTTCCATCTGCAGCCGCGGACCGGTGGACCGGCAGCGAAGATGTCGGGATAAACGCCTTGACCGCAGGCTCCTTGAAGATAACTATCGAAAAGGACTTCGCCTGCCTCAAGCCGCGCGCCGGCGAGGACACCGAAGACCATTATCCGCACCCTGAGGTCGGCGCCATGTGCTAGCTATTTCAGTTTTTTCTTACGTCGAGACCCGACGTCGCAAGCTCCGCGTAGTCAGGTCGGATAGCCTAGCTTAGGCAATATGACCAGCTGCAGCAGCAGCCAGAAGCCGACGAGGCCAATAACCCACAGTAGTTCGTACATCGTCGCTATTTCCCCATCGGAAGCCCATCCGCCTTCCACGCTTCAGTCCCGCCCTTGATCACGATCGCCTGTTTGAAACCGGCATCGACCAGCATCTTTGCCGCCTGAGATGAGCGGTTGTCTGTGCGGCAGATCAGGTAAACCGGCTCGTTCTTCTCGAGCATATCCAGGTTTGACGCCAGCATATCGAGAGGGACGTTGCGTGCCCTGTCCGCATGGCCGGCGGCAAACTCCTCCGGCGTCCTCACGTCAATAAACTGTGCATACGCCGCAGACGTTCCGGGCAG
>CAZWSK010000126.1:0-5591 GCA_964636445.1 uncultured Chloracidobacterium sp. | reverse complement strand
CCTCCGGCGTCCTCACGTCAATAAACTGTGCATACGCCGCAGACGTTCCGGGCAGTGCCTCCTGCGGCGTTACGGTGATGACACCTGAGCCCGAAACCACCTCCGGCGAGTCCGTAACCTTGACCGGCGCCGTCTGACAACCAGCGATAAAGCCCGTAATCACAAATATCACCAATGCGAGCCGCATATCTCCCCTCCTCAACGTGTTGCGGCACAGGCTGGGGCCACTGTCTCAGTCGTCAACCCCGCAGCCGTCCACGCGGCTGTGCCGCCGGTCACGTTATAAACTTTGTCAAAGCCGGCGTTCTCAAGAATGCCGCACCCTATCGACGAACGGTAGCCGCCTTGGCAGATCACGTACGTCGGGGCCATCGGATCGAGTTGCTCGAACTCCGCCGCAAGTTTGTCCAGCGGGATATTCCGCGTCCTGAAAGCGTGACCGGCGTTATGTTCGGCCGCACGTCGGACGTCAACGAACTGCAAATACTTCTCCGTCTGCGTGAGTTCCGCGACCTCCTCGACCGAAACCTGTTCGATCACTTTCTTTTCGCCCGTATAATCGCTGAACCAGATGTAGCCCCCGACGGTCTCATGCCCTACGCGAGCCAACCGCATCACGGCTTCATCCACCTGGTCGGCATCATCGGCAACGATCGCGATGGGCGTGCCGATCGGTATCAGCGTGCCCGCCCACGAGGCAAACTGCCCGCCGAGCCCGATGTTGATCGAATTCGGCACATGCCCCGCTCCGTACTCTGTATTAGTGCGAATATCGACGACGACGCCGTCAAACGCGAGCAGCTCGTCCGTCGACAGCGCCTTCGGCTTCGACACCTCATCCAGCGGGGTCGAGCCCTCGAGGTTCTTTGCCGCGCTTCGCGGAAAATACATCGGCACCTCCGGCTGATCGGCCGCAACGATCTTGACGAACTCTTCTTTCGTCATCGGCTGCAGCGCGTAGTTGAATTTCCGCTGCTCGCCGAGCGTTGACCACGTCTCTTTCGAGAGCGACTTGCCGCAAAGCGAGCCCGCGCCGTGAGCAGGATAGACCTCAGTCTCGTCCGGCAGCGGCAGGATCTTCTCATGCAGCGAATCATAAAGCATCTCGCCCATCTGTTCGGCAGTAAATCCTTTAGATCCAACCAGATCCGGGCGGCCAACGTCGCCGATAAAGAGGGTGTCGCCCGTAAATATCTTGAGCGGCGAGCCGTCCTCTTCGGCAATGATCGTAATGCCCTCAGGCGTATGCCCGGGCGTTTCGAGAAATCGAAGTTTCACATTGCCGACAGACAATTCATCGCCATCCTTTACCTTCAACGTCGGGAATTGCGTATTCGCCCGCTCGCCATAAACGATCTGCGCGCCGGTCTTGGCCGCAAGCTCGATATGTCCGCTGACAAAATCGGCGTGCGAGTGCGTCTCGATCACGTACTTGATCTTCTGGCCGTGGGCCTCAGCCTCGTCAAGATATTGCTGAACGTCACGCTGCGGATCGATGATCGCCGCTTCGCCCTCAGAGCCGAGGTAGTAAGACGCATGAGATAAACATCCTAAATAAAATTGCCTGAACTGCATTTCGTTGTTCTCCGTATTCGCGAAAATTTTACCAATATCAAAAGACGAGCGCGTAGTTTTTCACTACGAGGAACGCTCCAACGCCCAGCACGAGAACCGCGAACATTCTCTGCAAGCGATGTGCCGCTATTCTGTGCGACAGCATTGTCCCGACAACCGCGCCCGCAACCGCCAGTCCCATGACGACCGCGGTAAGCGTCCAGTCGAAAGCCCCTTGTCCCAGATGGCCGATCAGCCCGGCAACGCAGTTCAGAAAGATCACGAACAGCGATGTTCCGATAGCTTTCTTTATCGACAACCCACCAAAAAACACCAGTGCCGGAACTATAAGGAATCCGCCGCCCACGCCGAGAAATCCGGTCATTACGCCGACACCGAGCCCAGCGATAATCGCCTGCGCAGGATGCGGCTTTCGGCCGGGCGCATCGACGGGCTGCCGTTTGCGCCAGATCATCGAGGCCGCGACGACCAGCATTAGGAGGCCGAATGACAACAACAAGACCTCGGGTGAGACGAGTCTAGTTAGTGGCGCGCCGATGAGGGCCCCGATGATCCCGGCGGAGCCGAAGAGAAGGCCGCCCTTTAGGTCGACATTGTCCGCACGATAATGCAGGTACGAGCCGAAAAGGCTCGTGGCCCCGACGACCGCCAGTGACATCACAACGGCCTCATGCGGTCCGACCCCGAGGAAGTAAACGAGTATCGGAACCGTCAGGATGGATCCGCCGCCGCCTATTAGCCCCAGAGAAAGCCCCACAATGGAGCTTAGGATCAAACCGATCACAAAAATAGTGGTCATCGCTGCTCCGCGGTCTTCGCCGCCGATGTGTCGCAGGCCACAGGAGCCTTGTTCCACGGCATGCGGGCCAGCACCATCGCCATTCCGCATGTGTCGGTGACCGCTGCGAATACCAGTCCTGCCCCTACAAACGCGCTAAGAATGAACAAGTACGGCGTTACGGCGAATCCGAGAACAATGCCCACCACGACCAATAACCCCGCCGTGAACCGCACTTGCCTCTCGAGCGACCATACCTTTGACTCGCCCTTTACGACCGGGAGAGCGGCCCCGGCCCATGCGGTCATTCCGCCCTCTATGACGTGGATGTCGGTGAACCCTTTCGCGGCGAGCTTTTCCGCCGCCTGTTTCGCCCTGTTGCCTGAGCGGCACATCAGATAGACCGGCTTTGAATGGTCGATCTCGGCCGCGTGCTTCTCAAAGTTAGACAGCGGCATGAGCTGCGCGTCCGCGACACGCTCGCTGTTGAATTCAGAATACTCTCGCACATCGATCACCTGACACTCGCCGCCCGTTTCGAGCATCTCGTTGATCTCGTGCACTGTTGCTTGTTTTATCATTCCTCTTGATTCTCTCCCGTTGGTCTAATATACTCAACTCGGATATGAGCATATAACTATATCGTTATATTGTCAAGCATTGAATGAAGAAAAATATTGGAATGTCATCCGAGGTAGTCGGCTTTGTCGCGCAGCGGTTCAAAGTATTGTCTGAGCCGCTGAGGCTACAGATACTGCAACACCTCGAACGAGGCGAGGCGAGCGTTTCCGAGATCACCAACGCGGTAGCCTCGACCCAGCCGAATGTCAGTAAACACTTGAGGATACTGCAGGACGGCGGCCTCGTCGCGCGTCGTCAAGACGGCAATACGGTTTATTACCGTATCGCTGACGAATCCGTTTTCGAGCTGTGTCGGTTGGTCTGCGGTAGTTTGAAGGACAAGCTCGCGCGCGAGCGGTCAATTTTCGCGTGACCCCTACGGGCGGATATATCGGACGATGAATCGCGGCGGCTCGTCTTCTCTTTCGGGCGGCATTTCGACGAAATCGTTCTGTATTAGCCCGTTATCTTCGAAACGTGAAAGGTCGCGTCGTGAACACGGCCACGGCACGGTGTCCGGCTCTTCATCATCATCGCGTCCTCGCGTAACGACAACCAATTCGCCGCCGTCGGCCACGAAAGCCGCGATCGCATCGATAACTGCGGGGCGCATCTCGAGCGGCAAAGGTTGGATCGTGTAGATCTCGAGGACAAAGTCGAAAGCAGCCAGCCACGAATGATCAGGTTTGAAAAGGTCGGCAGTTCTGAATTCGATCTCGGTATCGCCGTACAACTTCTTCGCCCATTCGATAGCCGTCGGCGAGAGGTCGAACGCGGTCACCTTAAAGCCAAGGTCATGGAGGTATTTAGCGTCGTCGCCCAGCCCGCAGCCCACGACGAGCGCGGCTCGACCGTCGCCTTTTAGACCATTTGCCTCCGACCATTTACGGAAATAACTGTTGGGCTCGAGGTCGGCCCAAGGGATGACCTCATTGTCGCCCGCCGCTTCCCTGTAGAGCGCGTCGAACCACCCGAGAGCGTCGCCTTGATCGGCAAATTGCTCCTGCAGCTCACGCACGCGTTCGCGCCGTTTTTCAAGATCGGGATCGGTCATATCTTTATGGGATATCGATCGGGGCGTCCGCCTCTTTCCATGCCGCCCATCCTCCGTCCATGGACGATACGTTCGTATACCCCATCTTTTGCAGCATTTCGGCGGCGAGGGCCGATCGGTAACCGCCGCCGCAATACAAGACCATTTCCGTCGACTTGTCCGGAAAGGTCTGCACAATGTCCCGTTCGATGACGCCGCGCCCCATATGCCGGGCTCCGGCGGCGTGGCCGGCAGCAAATTCGTTATCTTCGCGGACGTCGATCAGAACAGCTCCGGCCGCGACGCGTTCACGTGCAAGGGCCACATCACATTCCGTGATGCGGCCCTTTGCGTCATTGACGATATCGAGGAACTCTTGCGAGTGCTTCATCTCGTCGTGTGTTAATGGCCGATGAAGTTGAGGTCGCTGATATTATCAAAGACCTGCAACACCTGCGGCGCGAATGTGTAGCGTTGTGAGCTTACGCTGACGATGTATGTTCCACCGGTGCGGACCCCATCGAACTGATAGTAACCGAAGGAACCGGTCACCGCGGTACGGGTCTCACCGGACTGATCGGTCATTGATACGATCGCTCCGCGAACGCCTTGGCCCGCCTCATTCAGCACACGGCCCGAGACCGTTGCTCCAGCCGCGGTCGAGGGTACGAACTCGATACCCCAACCGCCTTGGATGCAACCGGTCACGACGAGCGGGGTTCCCGCATCGTCACGCACATAGAGCCTCCAATTGCCGTTGGCGTTCGTATTGAGGAAGTTACCGGCGAAGGTTTGGGTTCCGGTACCTCCGATCGTCGAGCCAGGCTCATTATACGGACCGGCAGGTGCGGGTGCCGGGAAGTTCGACACAGGCGATTCCCAGGTCGTCGGCTCGAACTGGCCTGTCGTCAATAGTGAGGAGTTCGGCAGAACCGCACCTGCGCTATCCCTTAGCGTCAGTGTGACCGGATTGGCAGGATCGATCGATACCGCACCGCCCGCATCGCCGACCAGGACAAACTCCTGTCCACCCGGGCCGACCAGCAGTACGTCCATGTTGTCCGGCGCGGTGTGCCACAGGTCATAGAGCGTGACACGCATACTTCCGATCGCGGGCGGGCCGCCTGCTACCGTGATCTGCGACGGATAGAGATCTGCCGCTCCGCCGAGACTGGTGCAGATCGTGCCTGCGTTCCGGAACATCGACGCCGTGTCGATGATATTGAGCACGGCCGTATCAACCTCCGGTATCGGGGCCTCCAGCGGCCTGGTGAACGGTCCCGAAACTTGCAGATTGACCGTCTCAGTGCTCTCTGAGAGCGTGTCGCTGCACAGCGTTACGCTCACGGCTTTCGCACTCTCGCCAGGCAAGAAGGTCACGGACTGGTTGGTCACCGTGATGTAGTCCACCCCGCTCGTACATGCCGCACCGCCGTTCGCCGTTCCGTTAGAGGTCGAGAACTGGACCGTGTTAGTCCCGCTCAGGTCCCCAGTACGCGTGATCGTGATCAACGCCGTTTGCGACTCGTCCTCGGTGTACGTTCCCGCCGGGAACTGTATCGACGGCGTTCCCGAAGGCGTCGG
>CAZWSK010000125.1:0-7301 GCA_964636445.1 uncultured Chloracidobacterium sp. | reverse complement strand
GCCGATATCTGCGTTTTCCGCTCGTCGAACGGAGTTTGGTATCGAGTGAATTCGTCGAACGGCTCGTTCGTGGGAACGCAGTTCGGAGCGAATGGCGACAAGCCGGTGCCGGCAGCCTTCAGGTAGGAATACTCGAGGTAAGTAAAAAAAGGCGGCACCCGTCGGTGCCGCCTTTTCTTTTAGATCTCTAGAATAACCAGCTTACCAGGTAATAGATCGCAAAACCGATCGCAGTCAGCAGAAGCAAGAGCGTCACCACCGCGCACGCGGCGATCAGCTTGAATTTGCGGTAACGGTTCTCGTCGGGCGGCGAAAGTTGGTTTTGCGGAAAATACGGCGGTGGACGATTTAGCATAGCTCGGATTCAAGATTAGACCTTACCGGCCTGACTTTCAACTCTAGCGCGGCAGCGGCTGTTCCAGATTAGCCAGTCCGTAAGTCAGCACCGCGAGGACCGAACCGAGTTCTGAAAGGGCCTTCGGGTTGACCTTATCAAACGTGTCCGCCGCAGTGTGGTGATAATTAAAATATGTGCGCTGATCAAACCAAGGCGAAAATGATGGCACACCCGCCCGTGTAAGCGGCGCCGTGTCGGCTCCGATCCCGCCGTTTTGCGGCTGAACCCCCGCCGCCCCCTGATCGGCAAGGACTCGCGACAGCGGCGCAAAGAACGGCAACGCCTCGGCTTTGCCTGAGAAGTTGAACCCGAGGGGATGCGTCGCGCCGAGGTCGCTTTCGATAGCGGCGACGTGCTTGCCAAAGTTGTTCTTTTCCGCATCGGCATAGGCCCGACTGCCGACGCCGCCGTTCTCCTCATTCATGAAAGCAACCACGCGGATCGTGCGCTTCGGCTTGAGTTTTAGGAACTTGACGAGAAAGCCCACTTGCATAGACGCGGCGACGCCTGCCGCGTTGTCGAGAGCACCTGTACCGAGATCCCAGGAATCGAGATGGCCGCCCACGACCACCACCTCATCCGGCTTCTCGCTGCCCTTTATCTCGCCGATAACGTTGTAGCTCTCGACGTCCGGCAGCGTCTTTGGCGTCAGAGTGAACCTGACGCGAAGGCGTCCGAGGGTCGCAAGATAAGCCATTGTCTCTGCATCTTCATACGAGATGGCCGCGGCGGGAATCCTCGTGATCCCGTCAGCATATCCCATCGAGCCAGTGTGCACCAGGCGATTCTGAGAAGCACCCGTGCTGCGCACGAGAACGCCGATCGCTCCGAATTGCGCCGCGCGCTGCGCACCAGTGAATCGATATCCGGCGACTTGGCCATATGCCGTACCGCCGAACCCGGCCGCTTGCAGATCACGGTCGTATTTAACGTTGAACAAAACGATCTTCCCCTCGATCCGGGTGCGCCCGATGGTCGCGAGTTCGTCAAAGCTGTTGACCACGATGATGTCACCCGACAACCCGCCCTCGGGTGTGGCTATACTGCCGCCGAGTGCGGCGAGTTCGATCTTCCGCGTTACGCCCGGCGGCATTCCTTCCCATTGAAAGATCTCGCCATACTCTTCACCCCGGACCCAATGTGGGACCATCAGCTTCTGAAGCCTTACGGTCATGCCGGCCTTTCGCATCTCGTCCGCCACGTACTCCACGGCGCGTGCAGCCTGGGCGCTCCCCGTCAGCCGCGGTCCGATGACGTTCGTGAGATAGCTCGTACGCCGGTACGCGTAATTGCTGTCGAGAGCCGCCTGCTGCAGCTTCTCGAGGTCCGCGAGCGTCTTGGGTGAATATAGAACAGGTGTCGGCGTCGGCGTTTGAGCACCGGCTAACGCGGCCAGTAAGCTCAGACAGGCCGCGGCTAAGAGCGTGCGTTTCATAATCGTCATTCTAGCCAAAGATTCTGCTCATACGCACATCTATGAGATAATGTTTTCGCAACATAAATTTCTGTATTTGAAGGGGAGATCATGAAAAAGCGCATTCCTTTTTTGTTTACGTTTATCCTCACTGCGGCATTTGCCGTCTCGGCGCAGTTCGGCATTGGCGACCTGTTGAATATCAAACGCGTCAGCGACCCTCAACTCTCGCCTGACGGCCGCTGGGTGGCATATTCCGTCGGCACCGTCGATAAAGCTGCAAACCGTGTCGTGAATCAGATATGGATCGTCGGCGTCGACGGCCGCAATGCTCGGCAGCTAACGACTGGCACATCATCATCGAGCAGCCCGCGGTGGTCGCCGGACGGCAAGAAACTCGCTTATGTCACCGGCGGGCAGATCTGGAAGATGGACGGCGACGACGGCGGTGATAAGGAGCAGGTCACCAAGATCTCATCCGGCGCCTCGCAGCCGGTCTGGTCGCCCGACGGACGCTGGATCGCGTTTCTCTCCGACGTTTATCCCGAATGCCAGACGGACGCCTGCAATAAAGCTGAGGATGAAAAGGCCGAGGCCAATAAGGTAAAGGCGAAGGTCACCGAACGTCTTCTCTTCAAACATTGGGTCGAATGGCGCGATCGGAAGCGGACTCATACCTTCCTCATTCCCAGCAACGGCGGAACCGCCCGCGATATGACGCCCGGCGACTTCGATTCCCCGCCTTACGGCGGAGCGACCGGCACGGACATGGCGTTTTCGCCGGACGGCCGCTACTTCGTGTGGCTGAAAAACCCGGACAAGGTCGAGGCCACCTCCACCAACAGCGACATCTATATGACGGACCTTCAGGCCAACACGACCCGTCATATCACCAGCACCATGAAGGGCTATGACACCTCGCCGGTGTTTACGCCGGATGGCAAGTACATGCTCTTCCTCTCAATGGCAACGCCTACCTTCGAGGCCGATCGTAACCGCGTCATGCGGTACAGCATGTCCAATGGCGAGATCGTTGAGCTCACGAAAGGCTTTGATCTCCAGGCGCACGACCTAGTCGTTTCACCCGACAGCAAGACGGCCTATTTCGCGGCCGAAGAGCGGGGCCGCAAGCCGATATTCAGCGTTCCGGTCGAACCGAACTTTCGCCTCAGGGTCGCAACTCACGTGAAAAAGGTCGCTGATGCTGGCTATGCAGGCTCGCTCAGCACGGACGGACGATCGATCGTATATCTCTCGAGCACCGCCGCCACGGCGCCGGAGGTATTTCGCGTCGGCACGGACGGCACGGGAACGGCCGCGATAACAACTATCAACGGTGCGCAGCTCGCCAATGCGCGGCTGCAAAAGGCCGAGGACGTTAACTGGCGAGGCGCGGTGAACACTCCCGTTCACGGTTTTCTCGTGAAGCCCGCAAATTTCGACCCTGCAAGGAAGTATCCGCTGCTCGTTCTTATCCACGGAGGGCCGCAGGGCGCGTTCAATGATAGCTGGAGCTACCGCTGGAATCCTCAGTTGTGGGCAAATCAGGGCTACGTCGTCTTTATGCCGAACTTCCGCGGCTCCACTGGCTATGGCCAAAAGTTCACCAACGAGATCACTGGGGACTGGGGCGGCAAGGCATTCGTCGATCTTAGCAACGGTGTGGCCGAGGTTATCAAACGCCCGTTCATTGACAAAGCGCGGATCGGTGCGGCAGGCGCAAGTTATGGCGGATACATGGTTGACTGGCTGCTTGGCCACAACAACGACCCCAGGTTCAAGTACAAGGCGTTCCTTTCGCACGCCGGTGTTTACAACCTTGAGTCTATGGCCACCGCGACCGAAGAGATCTGGTTCGTGAACTGGGAATTCAAGGGAATGCCGTGGGAAAATCCTGTGCTCTACAATCGATGGTCACCGCACAAATTTGCGAAGAACTTCAATACGCCGACCCTTGTAACCGCCGGTGAACTGGACTATCGCGTGCCCGTCGACCAGAGCCTGCAGCTCTACACGACCCTGCAACTCAAAGGCGTGCCTTCGAAACTTATCGTCTTTCCGGACGAGGGCCACTGGATCCTCAAGCCGCAGAACTCGGAGTTTTGGCACAACCAGGTGTTTGACTGGTTTCGGACGTATCTGAAGCCGTAAGGCATCAGCAGCCCGGACTCAGTAAGAAGTTGATCAAGCGTGGGTTTGATATCTATATGTCACTGAAACATTTCTTTGGACTTAAGGGCGCTCGACGGGCGCCCTTACTTTGTGCGCTCTTCTGCAGCATTGCGATCGTCGCGGTCGCGGTCGTTTCGGCCGGGGCCCAGACTGTACAGCGTCCGAACTTCAACCGGCCGCAGACCTTTGACGCGCTGCATTACGTGATCAGATCCTCTTTTGACCGGGCGAATAAGAAGATCTTTGGAGAAACGACCGTCCGTCTCAAGCCTCTGGCGGCCGGATTTCGCACCGTCGAACTAGATGCCGTAAACCTGGCCTTTGAGACCGCAAAACTTGAAGAGACCGGGGCCGCACTGCAATTCAAGACGTCACCGGGCAAGGTCACCGTCACGCTTGATCGGGCCTACGGTCCGGAAGAGCACGTCGGCATCGTTTTAAAATACACGGCGCAGCCCAAAAAGGGCGTGTACTTCGTCGCGGCAACGTCTCAGCACTCGGCCCAGATCTGGACACAAGGCGAGCCCGACGAGGCCCGGCATTGGTTCCCGTCATTCGACTTCCCTTCTGATAAGGCCACAACCGAACAGTTCATCACTGCCGACAAGGACGACACCGTCATCGCGAACGGCGAACTCCTTGGAAAGGAAGATAACGGAACAAAGCGAACCTGGCATTACCGGATGAATGTGCCGCATTCGATCTACCTCCTGTCGTTCGTCGTAGGAAAGTACGTCAAGATCGAGGATAAATACGGCGACGTTCCCCTTGGCTATTACATCTATCCCGGAAAGGAGCAAACGGCACGAAACGCCTATAGCCGCACGGCCGAGATGATGAAGGTCTTTGAGGAACTTACGGGCGTCGATTATCCATACAATAAATACGACCAGACTGTCGTCGCCGCGTTCCAGTTCGGCGGAATGGAGAACATAACTGCTACGACGATGGCTGATACCGAGATCATGATGGCCGATACGGATTGGGGGAGAAGCTTCACGCTCGACCTCGTCTCGCACGAGCTGGCACACTCGTGGTTCGGGAATCTCGTTACTTGTAAGAATTGGGCCGAACTGTGGCTGAATGAAGGATGGGCCACATTCCTCGAGGCTGCCTACCGTGAAAAGGCGTTTGGCCGGGAGGACTACATGGCAAAGGTTCGCACGGACGCCGCCAATTTCATTGTTAGCGACGCCGTGAGCCGTCGTCGCCATGGGTTATTCAATCTCCGCGCGGGCGAAGTGGATAAGCTCTTTGACGAATCAGGCGTAACCTACAGCAAAGGCGGAGCGGTCTTGCACATGCTCCGCGAAGAGATCGGAGACGACGCATTTTGGAAGGGCGCCAACATCTACCTTAACCGGCATAAATTCGGCAGTGTGGAAACGTCCGATCTCATGAAAGCAATGGAAGAAGCGTCGGGCAAGGACCTCGACTGGTTCTTCGAGCAATGGGTGTTTGCGACCGGTTATCCAAAGCTCGATGTCAGCCGTACGTACTCTGCACGAAAAAAGACGCTGACCGTTACGGTCACACAGACGCAGAAGATCGATCCGCTTATCCCGGCCACCTTCAGACTCCCACTCGAAGTTGAGATCACCACACCGCGCGGAACTGCGACGCAGCGGTTAGACGTGTCGAAGCGGATTCAAACATTTACTTTAAAAGTCGATGGGAAGCCGGGCAAGACCACGTTTGACCCGGCCGGCAAACTTATTCTGATGACCGTAAAGGAAAGGCCGCTTAGGACGATGTAGTTTTGACTGGCATGCGGGCGAGACCGATACTGGAACAACCGTGAACGAACTATTAGAACTGACAACGATGCCGGAAGAGTCGTTGTTCTATTCGCGCCATGACGCTGCCGATCCACGCATGGGCGATCGGGTGCTGCGTGAAGAGGCGGACTATGAACTCGCTGACATCGTCATCCTCGGCTGTCCTCAAGACGAGGGAATAAGGCGCAGCGGCGGCCGCCCCGGAGCCTCTGAGGCCCCGGAAGCGGTCCGGCGGCAATTCTACCGGTTGACGACATTCAACATCTACCGCCGGATCTTTGACCTCGGCGATGTCAAGATCGGGGCCACGCTCGAGGAGACGCACGACACGATGACCGCGGTGATCCGCCGCCTGCTGGCCGACGGAAAACGCGTGATCGTGCTCGGCGGTGGAGACGATATCTCCTATGCCTGCGGCCGTGCCATGGCGGCTGCGCTTGGTCCCGACCAATGGATCGGCGTAAACGTCGACAGCCGCATAGGTGTATGCGCGGCTCAGACACGGAACAGCGAGACACAATTTCGCCAACTCATCGAGGAAGGCCACCTGCTGCCCGACTATTTTTACGAGGCGGGCTATCAGTCGCACCTCACTTCGCCTGTCGACTACGAATATCTACGCTCTCTCGGCGTGCACCGGATCAGCCTCGAATTGCTCCGATCGCGCGCCGAGGCTGATATTGAGTTAAAGGAGCAAATAAGACAGAAGTTCATCGGCCACAGCACGTCGCTGAATACGTTCTTCGGCTTTGACCTCGGCGTCGTCCGCGCCGCAGATGCGCCGGGCACGACTGACCCTTCGCCGCTGGGACTTCGGGCGGGCGAGTTCATCCAACTGGTGAAATACGCCGCGTCGCTTGCAAATACGCGTATCATTGAGTTTACTGAAGTCTGTCCTGAGTACGATGTCGACGATCGCACCGCTAAGCTCGTAGCTATAGCCATGCACAGATTCTGCTCAGGGGCTGCATAGATTCATCAAATTACATCGGAGGATATTAATGTCTCGTTCCCATAAACTAGCTCTTGGTCTGCTTCTTTTTGCCGTTATCGGCGTCGGTATCGCCACGCTGTCACCGACGACCGCGGTCCCGGTCGTCGAAGCCGCCGCTGTTACACGCTGCGGCTGGTTCGTTAACCCGACACCAGGAAACGCTTGGCTAAACGACGCCGCGGGCGAATGGATGATCGGCGTCCAGGGCGGCTTTCAGGCGGACGGTGACTGGCCGTCATTCTCAGATGCCCGCTGGGTAAAGACCAACGGCAACTACGGCTACGGCTGCGCGTGTATGAAGGTAAATTCCAACTCACGCACGAAGCGGATCACTCGCATCTTTTCTGCGTATTCCCGTCCGCTCTCAGCGTGCCGAAACGACCCGAAGCTCAAAAGCGATGAGCCCGGCGAGTAACGGCCTGCGTTACTTGACACTAAATCACGTGTTTGGCATTCTTTAGGTTCGCTTTTTGCCCCGGGCAAATGCGAAGTGTAGGCACTTAGCTCAGTGGTAGAGCACTACCTTGACACGGTAGGGGTCAGCAG
>CAZWSK010000124.1:1074-7326 GCA_964636445.1 uncultured Chloracidobacterium sp. | reverse complement strand
GCGACGGGCGACATCGGGTCGTTCAAGATCACCTCAGACGAGGCGATAGCGTCGGGCGTAAGGCGAATTCGGGCGATCACCGGCTTCGACGCATTTGAGCGCTTTCGCGAGGATGAGCTTCTCATCGACCGTTCGCTTGCGGCGTTAAAAACACAGCGTGACAATCTGCCCGATGCCATCGCTCGATTGCAGGAAGAGCTAAAACGGACTCGCCGCGAGATGGACGACCTCAAACTCAAGATCGCCACCGGCTCGATCGGCAACGGCGCTTCGGCGGATAGTGATCAGGCCCGGGATGTCAACGGCGTCAAGGTCATCGGCAAGATCGTAGAAGGGCTCGATGCGAACGGCACTAGACAGCTATCCGACACTCTGCTCGCACGTCTCAGATCCGGCGTTGTCGTCCTCGGCCGGAAGGACGATGGCAAAGTCGGCATCATCGTCCGCGTGTCCGACGATCTGACAAGCCAGATAAAAGCCGGTGACGTCATCCGCGAGATCGCGCCGATCGTAGGCGGCCGCGGCGGCGGCAAACCCGACATGGCCGAAGGCGGCGGCACCGAGCCTGACAAACTGCCCGAAGCTATCGATGCCGCGTATTCGACTATCGAAAAAATGCTTGGCTGATCAGGTGGAATATCGAGGCTCCGGCACACACGAGTCGTGCACTTCGTCCTCGATGACCCGCGGTTCGACGTGTCCCTGTGATGTGATCAGCACGACGGAGCCCACGATGATCCCGGCCCCGAACAGCATCGTTCCCGTCATCGCTTCGCCCGCGATCAGCCAGCCGAGCAGGACGGCGATCACAGGATTAACGTAAGCATACGTCGCGACCATCGACGGCCGGGCGTTCTTGAGCAGCCAACTGTACGCCGTAAATCCAACCAGCGATCCAAACACGATCAGGTAAGCAAGGCCGAACAAAGAGTTAGCCGAGACAGCTGACGGATCGAAGGTTGTGGCTTCGCCGCGTAGCAGGCCGACAAGGAGCATCGACACACTGCCCGATACCATCTGCATACCGGCCGCGAGGATCGACGACCTCGGCGATTCACCGCGCAGACCGTAGATCGAGCCCGCGGCCCATGACAGTGTACCGATAATTACCGCTCCGATACCGATCAATTGGCCTGACGCTGATGCATCTCCGCCGGTTGCCGCGCGTCCGCTAATGAGCAGCCAGACGCCGATGAATCCTACGATCAGGCCAAAAATAACTCTGCGATTCGGCCGGCCCATTCCGAGCCAAGTCCAACTCAAGATCACGATCCAGAGCGGTTCGGTGGCTACCAGTAAAGCGGCGAGGCTGGACGGGATATAATGCTGCGCGAGCACGACCGCACCGTTACCGCCAAGCAGGAGAAGCGTGCCGACGATAAGGCTCGTGCGCCAATGAGCGAGCGTGGGGCGTTCATAATCTTTGGAAAGGCGGCCCCAGAGCAATAGGATCGATCCGGCAAAGAGAAACCGCGAACCTGCCATAAGGAACGGCGGCAGCGTCTCGATCGCGTACTTGATCGCGAGATACGTCGAGCCCCAAAAGACGTAAACGGCCGCAAACGCAGCGACTAAAATGAGCAGCTTGCGGCTGCTCTCGTTGTTTCTGATCTCGTGTAGCGTCATCTCACTTCCCCCTTGCCCGCGTCAGGCCCTCGACCTCTATCGGGACCGCCGTCCCTTCCTTAAATGTTTTCAGCACGACGGTCGTCTTTGTATTGACGACATTCTGGATCGACTTCAGCTTTTCTCTAAGCAAACAGCCGAGCGACTCTGTGTCCCGCGTCGCCACCTTTATGTAGAAGCAATCATCGCCCGCGACCTCATGCACCTCTTGTACTTCCGGTATCGATGCGAGCTGTTCGCCGACGCCCTCGCCGCATTCGCTCGTGCGGATAGCGATGATCGCTGTCAGCCCGTGATCAAGGACCTTCGCGTCGATCTGTGCGCTGTAGCCGCGAATGATCTGACGTTCCTCGAGCTTGCGAATACGTTCCAGAACTGCCGACGGGGCCAAATTGATCTGACGTGCAATGTCGGCGTTCGACGTGCGACCGTCCTGCTGAAGAATATTTAGTATGGCTTTATCGATGGCGTCAATCATTCTGCATCTAACCTCTCAAACAGAATAAAGATTTGTTTCTGCCGTGTCAAGCAGTTGTTTCTTCTCTTAACCGCCGCGATTGCCGGCGTTTCCGGTTCTCAGTACCCCGTTCGGCCAAATAACTGTGCTAATCTGTCGCAAATGAGCGCTGCCTTACCTGCACCGTCGGATGAGATTGTCTCGACAAACCCCGCTTCAGGCGAGGTTGTCGGGCGTGTCTCGATAACGCGGGCCGAGGACGTGCGAGCCGCGGTTGCACGCGGACGCTCAGCCTTCCAAACCTGGCAAGACACTCCTTTTGCCGAGCGTAAGAGACTCGTGATGGCAGCGCGTGACGTCATTCTCGCCGATATGGACGACATCGCTAAGCTCATTTCAGACGAATCCGGAAAGCCTATAGCAGAGGCCTTGTCGATGGAGATCGCGCCGGTGCTTGACCTCATGCAGTGGGTGGCGCGCGGGGCAGAGAAGATGTTGCGGCCGAGGAAGATCGGTATTGGCCTCTATGGCATGCTCGGGCGGCGGTCGCAGATCGTTTATCATCCGCTCGGCGTCGTGGGGATCATTCCGGCGTGGAATTATCCGTTCTCGATACCGCTGGGCGAGGCCGCGATGGCTTTGATGGCGGGGAATACTGTGGTTATCAAGCCGTCGGAACTCACGCCGTTTGTTGGACTGAAGATCGGCGAGATCTTTGAAAAAGCAGGCTTTCCAGGAGACTGTGTGCAGGTCGTCACCGGCGATGGTACGACCGGCGCCGCGTTGGTCGAGGCCGCTCCGGACAAGGTAATGTTCACGGGCTCGGTAGCCACAGGCAAGAAAATACTTGCGGCCGCGACTGAGAATATGACGTCGGTCGTGCTCGAGCTTGGCGGTAAGGACCCGATGATCGTGTTCGAGGACGCAAACCTCGACCTCGCCGCCGGTGCTGCGGTTTGGGGCGCATTCTGCAACGCGGGCCAGTCGTGCTCGTCCGTCGAGCGGCTGTATGTGCATGAATCCGTACGCGATGAACTGACTCGCAAGATCGTCGAAAAGACCAAGGTCTTAAAGGTCGGCACGGGCGATCAGGCTGACGTGTCTATCGGCGCGATGTCGTCGGAACGACAAGTTGGCATCGTTGAGGATCATGTGGCGGCGTTCAAAACGGCGGGAGCTGAGGTAGTGTGCGGCGGCGAGCGGGACGGCGACACACTCTTTTTTCAACCGACAGTGATCACAGGGGCGACCAACGACATGCGGGCCATGCAGGAAGAGACCTTCGGGCCGACTTTGCCGATCGCGACGTTCAAGACGGAAGAAGAAGCTATCCGCCTCGCTAACGACAGCGAATTCGGCCTGACCGCAAGCGTTTGGACCGCGAACCTCGCCCGCGGCGAGCGCGTTGCGCTTCAGATCGAGGCTGGCTCGGTTTGCATCAACGAGGTCCTCTATACGCACGGCATCGGCCAGACGCCGTGGGGCGGTTTTAAGAACTCAGGCCGCGGCCGAACGCATGGCCTCGAGGGGCTGATGGAGCTCGTCCAGCCGCAGCACATTCACATCAATAAACTCGCGTGGGCACCGGATGCTTGGTGGATGCCGTATTCAAAGACGGCGGTTGATACGTTTCGGGGATTTGCAAGATACTTCGCCTCGGGCTCGCTGCTCCAGACAGCGAGGATCGTTCCGAAATTACTTGCGCGTGTGAATGAACTCCGGCGGCGATGACTGCGCCTCATTAGCTGCGGCGGCGGATGCCGGCGGAAACGCGCTCAAAACATTCCTCGCACATCCCGTGTGATAGCGGCGGCAGCGAGGTTCGTTCGAACAAGGAAAACGCGTTCGCAGCTTCTTCGATCTCGCTCCAGAGACCGGCACCGATGTCCATACGTTTGCACCAGCCGCAGATCTTGAGCAATCCGCCGATGCGCGGCAGAGTCGCATCGAGCAGATCTGCGGCCGGCCGCTCGTCCTCGCGGAGTGTTTTTGATGTGAACTGGATCTCTCCGTCGGCACCCTTTGCGATGTTCATGGACATCTGCCGGCGCGATGTCGGCGAGTCGCACCTGAACCGAAACTCGAGGTGCCGGCCCGCATGAGCCTGATCGACCATTTCGCGGTATAGCGAGAGAGTCGTCTCGTCCGAAATAAATTCCCAGAGCCGGCGGCCCAGCACTTTCTCGGCGGCCACCTCGGGGCCGTCATTGGCCGCCGCAAATTCGTCCCAGCCGGAGCTTAAATATGTCAGTTCGTCGAGATCATTGATCTTGTAAACGATCTCGGGATAAGGGACGGACATTGGCAGGTTCAGGCGGATCTCTCGGAACTGAACTCACGACTGGCCTCGGCCTCTTCTTCGCGATAGGTTTTGAGCCAGAGAATGTGGGCAGTAACGCCGATAGCTACAAGCGCAAGGATCACCGACAGCCAGAACTTGCCATTGACTAGCCAGAGGCTAAAGCCGATCGACGCCCACAACATCAGGATAGTGCTGACCTTTTGCCGGGCAGAGATGCCGCGGCCTGACTTGTAATTTGAGATGTACCTGCCGCAGAGCTTATTTGTGAGGAGCCAGTTGTGGAATCGCTCCGAGCTCTTGGAATAGCAGTATGCCGCCATCAGCAGAAACACCGTGGTCGGCAGCAGCGGCAGAAACATACCGAGCACGCCGAGGCCGACACAGACCGTGCCGGCAAAGATAAGGATGGCTTTTCGGACGTCCATAGCCAGATGTCCGATTATACAAAGTTTTTCTGCGATACAATACCGTTAATATGACCGATCGAATGCCGGCAATTTTTTTTGGCCACGGCAATCCGATGAACGCCCTTTATCGGAACGCTTGGACCGCTGGCTGGGCAGAGATCGGGCGCAGTATCCCGATGCCGAAGGCCGTGCTATGCGTGTCGGCCCACTGGTACGTGCCGGCCGTCGGCGTGACTGCGATGGAAAGGCCGCGAACGATCCACGATTTTGGCGGTTTTCCGCGAGAACTGTTTGAGGTGCAGTATCCTGCGCCGGGCTCGCCGGAATTGGCAGAGCGGGTTGGCGAGTTGCTCGGGGGCGACGTCATTCAGGACACTGTCCGCTGGGGATTAGATCACGGGACCTGGTCGGTGCTGTGCCATGCGTTTCCCGAGGCTGACGTGCCTGTTGTGCAGTTATCGATCGACGAGACACGGCCGGCAGAATGGCATTACGGGTTCGCGAGAGGGTTGCGTCCGCTTCGTGATGAAGGTGTGCTGATCATCGGCAGCGGCAATCTTGTGCACAACTTGCACGCTTACGGCTGGGGCAAAAAGGACGTGGAGCCTTACGATTGGGCACTCAGGTTTGAAGAGCAGGCACGCGGCCTTATCCTGTCGCGAGATCACGAACCGTTGATAAATTATCAATTGCTAGGCAAGGACGCGGTGTTGTCGGCCCCTACGCCAGATCACTATCTACCTCTGCTTTACGTGCTCGCCCAGCAGGAGGACGGCGACGAGGTGAGCTTTCCGGTCGAGGGATTTGACGGTGGTTCGATCTCGATGACGACGGTCCGCATCGGCTAGCAGCCGTATTGCGGGAGACGGTTTGGCTCCTGGGCCGTTCTATTATTAATTCTGGAGGGGAACATGACAGATAAACTGAAATTCATCGGCTTTTCGGGCAGCCTGCGTGCAGGGTCATTTAACACCGGCGCACTGCGAGCGGCGCAGGAACTGTGCCCGGAGGAGGCAGAACTCGAGATATATGACATCTCCGGTTTTCCGCCATTCAACCAAGATCAGGAGGCGGACCCGCCGAAAATGGTCGCTGACCTTAAGGCAGCGATCCGTGCGGCTGACGCAGTCATCTTTTGCTCGCCCGAATACAACTATTCGATCCCGGGCCATCTGAAGAATGTCATCGACTGGGCCTCACGCCCGTACGGCGACAGCGCGTGGGAGGGCAAGCCAGCCGCTATCATGGGCGCCTCGCCCGGTGCGATCGCGACCGCGAGGATGCAGTATCACCTGAGGCAGGTGATGGTGTTTCTAAATATGCACCCCCTGAATAAGCCCGAGATCATGATCGGCAACTGCTCTGACAAGTACGACGCCGAGGGCCGACTGACGGACGAAAACACACGGCAGCATATCAGCAAGATGCTCAGCGCGCTCGTGGAGTGGACCAAGCGTTTC
>CAZWSK010000124.1:0-1064 GCA_964636445.1 uncultured Chloracidobacterium sp. | reverse complement strand
CAGCCAAGACGTATGAGCGATACGGACGGGCCGCGATCCATTCCGTTGAAGTTCGAAAAGCTTCTGCCCGCGGGCCAGGCACGGCGGGCCGAAGAATTTTTCGAGGTGCTCAGACGCCGGCGAACCGTGCGCGAGTACTCCGGTCGCGATGTCCCGCTCGAACTGATCGAAAAGGCGATCGCGACGGCCGGAACGGCACCTTCCGGGGCAAATATGCAGCCGTGGCGGTTTGTCGTCGTTCGCGATCCGGAGATAAAGCGGAAGATCCGTGCCGCCGCCGAAAAGGAAGAGTACGAGAGCTATCACGGCCGGATGAGCGAGAAATGGTTGCGACGCTTGGCAGTGCTCGGGACCGACGAGCATAAGCCTTTCCTTGAGATCGCACCTTATCTAATAGTGGTTTTCCGCATTACCTCGGTCCGGGAAAACGGCGAGACAGAGCCGACATACTATTCACAGGAATCGGTCGGAATAGCCGTCGGCATGCTGCTCGCGGCTCTTCATAACATGGGGCTTGCGACGCTAACTCACACGCCTAGCCCGATGAGGTTCCTGCAGGAGATCCTCGACCGACCAAAGAACGAGGTCCCATTCGTTCTGATACCGGTCGGGTATCCCGCGGCCGATGCAAAGGTCCCTGACATATCCCGCAAAACGCTCAGCGAGATAATGGATATCGTCTAGCAAATTCTGCTATGACCGGCGCGTGGTCAGACGGGTGGTCCCAACCGCGGGGCGTTCGGTCGACCCAGCAGTCGATGCACGATTCCGCGAGCGACTGGCTCGCCCAGATATGATCCAGCCGAAGGCCGCGGTTCTTTGGGAACGACGACTCGCGGAATGTGTCCCACCACGTGTATTCGCCCGGCTGGTCGTTCATCTGTCGAAAAACGTCGACGAAACCCCATTTCTTGAGGTTCTGGAATACGTCTCGCTCCTCGCGCGTGAAGTGCATTCGCTTTGCCCAGTAGCGAACGTTCCACATGTCCATTTCGTGCGGGCAGATGTTCGTATCACCGCAGAGCAATACGTTATCATCCCGGTCATAATACTTATCGAAGTAT
>CAZWSK010000123.1:0-7351 GCA_964636445.1 uncultured Chloracidobacterium sp. | reverse complement strand
GCGGAAGGACGCCCGAAGCTCTCCAAACCGTGAGGTCCGTCTTGTTGTCACCGTCGTAGTCCGCACGCGTGTACAACGACTCAGACGGGCTCGGGGTCGGGCTCGGCGTCGGCGTCGGCGTTACCGGCGTCGGAGTCGGTGTTGGCGTCGGCGTCGGCGTCGGAGTCGGCGTTACCGGGGTTGGAGTTGGCGTCGGTGTTGGCGTCGGCGTCGGACTGGCCGCACCACCTAGCTCAGCTGCACCCTTGTCACAGGCCGATCCAACAAGTCTCGGGAAGCCGGTTCCACGCTGGTCGGTCGGCAGCGAAGGATCGCCACAGCCACCTGCACCTTCCGGAATCGTGTCCAATACCGGGCTACCGGCGTTGGGGAGCCGCGTGCGCGTAAATCCACCGTTGTTCTGCAGAGGACCAAGGTCGGGATTATTATTATTGATCACGTCCCCGGTTCCCGGCGTAAATGTGGTTCCAGCGCCTATCGTTCCGATATGGTTGTATTCGATCGAGTTGATCACGCCCATCAGATTTGGTCCGAAGTCGGGATGAGCGGTATTCCCGGCCGAGATCGTATTAGCGATAAAGGTCGAACCGCCGGCTACTGTTCCCTGCCAAATGCCGCCGCCCTCAGCGTTTACCGTGTTGTTAGCTACGTTACCAGTGACCGTGACGAATGCCGTGATCATTGTCGCCGTTGCGCCTTCGTTATTCAGGCCAGCGAGGTCAGGAGCCGTGTTGTTCGCAACCGTCGAGTTAGTTACGTTTAGGGTCACCGGGCCGGTCGCGCCGGACGTAAGGTTCAAACCTCCGCCGCCGATAGCGTCAGCATCAGTGGCTGTGTTGCCGACCACTTCGGAGCGAACGATGTTCATCGTCGTTTCGCCTGTCTGGCCAGCTACACCCACGTTCAGAAAGCCCGCATAGGCGCCTGCCGCGGTATTGTTCGAAAGGATCGTCTCTGTGATATTCGTGATCGTCGGGCCCGCCGATGCGAGGGCACGTATTCCGCCAACGAAGTCGGTCGACGAGTTGCCTGTGACCGTGCAGCGTGTAATGTTGAAAATCCCGTTCTGGTTGTACAGACCGCCGCCATTGGACGAGTTGCTCGCACCGGTCGTCTGGATGCACTGGTTACCGGTGACGGCTGTATCGGTAAAGTTGAGAGTCGCACCAATGGAGGTATTGATCACCGCACCGCCGAAGCAGTTACCCGTGTTCGTGTTGGCGACGTTATTCGCCATGGTCGAACCGGTCATGGTCACGGTGGTGTTGCCGGTTCCAGCGATCTGGGCGACGTCGAGAGCAGCTCCGGCCGCATTCGATACGGCGGCTCCAAGAGCATTCGCTTTGTTATTGCTGAGAGTGCTGTTGGTGATGGTCATCGTGGCACCGTTAGTGCCGACGCGAACCGCACCACCACGCGGCTCGGCTGTGTTGTTCGTGAAGGTCATCGCGTTAAGCGTGACATTCGTTGTGGCGCCTTCCTGAAGGAGGCCGCCGCCGCCGTCCGTCGCAGCGATGAAGCGATGAAATCCGTGCCGGACTGTAAAGCCGTTGAGAACAACGGTACCCGCGCCGGCCACGACGTGGAATACGCGTTCTGCAGCTGTATCAGGTGCCGCGTTGGCCTGGACGATCGTTGAAGCCTCGCCCGCACCATTAATGGTGAGCGGACCGGTGATGTCCATATCGCCGCCGGCGTTGGCATTGTCTGCCGCTGCGACAAGCGAGTGCGTGTAGGTTCCCGCCGGAAGTGTGATGATATCAGCCCCTGCGAGAGCATTTGCCTCGGTAATCGCCGCACGCAGCGAACAGGCGCCACCCGAATCGGCGCAGGTGCCGTTACCCGGCGTTGCGTCCTGCGTGTCAGCGGTAGTGTTCACCACGAACGTCGCGGCGTAGGTCGGGAGTGTTCCCAATGCGAGAGTCGCGCAAGCGAACACCGCAAGGAGAACTAGATATCGGAATCTGCCGTTTCCCTCGGTAGAGGGGCTTCTATCTAACATACAAATTGGTCTCCAATTGATTGATTTGCTTGGCGGACACACTTCGTGTCGTTATTTACCACACGAAACCGTGCCCACCTTTTGTCAAAAATTTGTGATTTTCGAGTAACTCAGATTTTATAGGCCTTTTGACGTAATTGTCAAGCAATCGCAATGTTTACAGGCGCGAGTTCGCCCGTCCGACGGCTTCGGCCGTGCGGATCGGTGGCGCGTTCAGCGTAGATCTAGAGGTCAGCGCCGGATAAGGGCTAACTCGTCGCGGCGATGCTTTTGAATGAATCTAACGAGAGTTGACGGGGCGAAGCCTGCCAGAAAGGCCGCAGCGGCTAGTTTTGCGCTGCGCCGGTGACGATTTGCGACACGAAACGCCAAGGCGGCTTCGTGATGCTCTCCTTTCAGAAGGTATGATTTGCCTTGCTCGACCGCCAGGTCCGCCTCGAGGCCGGCGATCATCCGTGCGACAGATGCCTGTTGGTCCGACGTAAGATCGATGGTGCGGCGAACGCGTTCAAACGCCTCGATCTCACGTTCAACACGGCTGATCGAATCTCCGGAAAGGTTATCGGTGTGGACCCGATATTTAAGCAATTGCTTCGCTTGGTAGCCGATGAGCGCGCCGTTCTTTGCCATTCTAAGCCAGAGGTGGAAATCATGGGCCCTGACCCGCTCTGTCTCAAATAAGCCGGCGTCGACGATCGCTTTTTTTCGAGCGAGGGTGCCGGACGTGATCACGTTGCATTTCAAAGTGAGGATGCTCTCGAAGTTGGCTTCGCCCGTCGATGGGGCTGTTTCCATGAAAGTTCGTCGGTACGCATTATTCAAACCAAAAAGATGCGCATCGCAATAGGCCATGTCGAGGTTATGCCGTTCCAGGTAAACGAGCTGCGAGGCCAGGTAGTCGGGCAGCCAGATGTCGTCGGCGTCTAAAAATGCGATGATATCTCCGCGAGCGTGTGCGATGCCTGTGTTCCGGGCCGGACCGGCACCCAGATTCCTCTGTCTGATGTACACGATCTCGTCGAGCCTGGTGTGAAGCGACCGCTCCAGCGCGTCAGAATCCGGCGACCCGTCGTTTACGACGATGATCTCGTGCTCCCGGAACTTCTGATCTATCGCGGAGTCCAATGTTTCGCCGATGAACTTTGCCGCATTGTAGGCAGGAATAACGACGGAGACGCGCGGCGGCGTCTCAAAAACATTTCGTCCCACACGCTTGCTGATAATGTGGCTATCCGTTGTCATCGATTGTCACGGGCCGGTTCCCATCGGGCGAGCCGTTCGCCGCGGACGAACCTGTAGAAGGCTAAGAGCGATGCCGCGTTAGCCAGTACAAAATACATCGGCATCGCGAGAATGGTGACCCGCCATCCGAGACGTTCCATCAGCCATCCGGCAAGGGCTGTAAGATAGAAAGCGGCTTGGACCGCGAGCGTAGCAGAATAAAGAAAGGAACCTGGCGCGAGAACAGAATTTGCCACTAAGATGAGCAGCAGGAGGACCGGAACCGCGTAACGGAGCAGTTTATGTGAGATAAGCTCGACCGCGAAAAAGCCGCTTGTGAAGGGGTTGAGCATGTCGCGGTTTCGCCACAGGTCAGTGAAGGTTTGGACGATAACTCGTACACGCATGTTCAATTCACGGTCCGTATCCCGGTTTGTCTCTTCGAAGCAGATCGCTTTTGGCTCAAAGACCGTACGCATCCCATCGCGATAGAGTACGGATGAGATCAAAAAATCCGAGCATGCGTCAGCGTACATCGGCTTGTAGGCCGAGCGCCGGACCGCGTATAGGCAACCGGAGGCCCCGATCAACGAACAGGCACGGCTCTCGGCCATTTTGATGAACGTCTCATAGCCCCAGTAACTTTGAGCCCCTTTGCCGATATTTGATTTGGCCTGGTCGGTATAGATCAGGCGGCCCGCCACGCAACCTACGGTCTTGTCGGCAAAAGCGGGAAGCAGGGCTCTCAGCGCATCTTCGCGGTACATCGTCGTAGCATCGGAAAACAGAATGATCTCGCCGGACGCCCGATCCACCGCATTATTTTGCGTGATGGTTTTCCCGACGCGACCCTCCTGTCTGTAGAGGAGAACACCGCGATCTTCGAATTCTCGAACGATGGCATCGGTATCATCGGTCGAGCCATCCGAGGCGACGAGTACCTCGATCTTATCTTTCGGATAATCCAAAGCCAGTGTGTTTTCGAGTTTCGACCCGATCGACAGAGCCTCGTTGAATGCCGTGATCAAAATGGTAACGCGGGGCTCAAATTCGCGGGATCTCACCGGTTTAGGGAAGAGTCGTCCGACGAACCAGACGAGCAGCGGATAACCAACGTATACATACGCGAGCCCGGCTATACTGCCCCAAAAAATGACCTGTGCTACGGCAAAGCTCATATGGAAATAGCTGGTTGGACGGAAGCTGCGGGCGCCGCCTGAGCCTGGTTGATCCCGGTCTCGATGGCGTATATGCGTCTGAACGCGACAGCGTAGGCTACCAGGTAATACACGAACCAGTAATATGCGACCGAGGCAAAAAAACTGGAGACGAGATAGCCGACAATGCTCGCTTGCAGGCCGATCGCCAGGTAGTAGTACCAACTATGGTCCTCCGCATCGAAAAGGGTCCGCTCAATGGCCGACAGCTTCCTATACGGAGAGATAATAAAGAAGAGATAGGCGATGAGTCCCAGAATACCGAGTTCGGCAGAGACCTGCGTGAACGCGTTATGCGATTGCAGGTTTCGAATACCTACGATAGGAAAGTTCCCAATGCCGATGCCCCATGGGTTTCTTGCGCTCACTAGCAGCGAGCGCATAAGCAGTTCCCAACGCTGATCGCTTGAGCCGACGGCATCCAAGCCGGGAACGAATATTGACAACATTCGAATGCCGTAGTTGCCAGGTGCCGCGATGACCGCGATGCCGCCGACGATAAGCGAACCAATAGCGACATTGAAGCGGTGTTTTCGGCCGAGTTTCCACGCCAGAACAGCTAAGCACGCGATCAGACCGAGAAAGCCACCACGCGAGAACGTAACCATATTCGCTGCGACAAACAGTGCGGCCAACGTAAAGTAAAACATTCGAGCGATGCCCGTTTTCGCTGCCAGCCCCAGTGTAAATACAATGGGGGTCATCATCACGAAATGCATGGCCATTTCGTTGGGGTTGCCAAACATACCCCCGACGTCGACTGCAACGCGGTACTCCTCAACCGTGAACTTGCCCTGCATATAAAGATTCATTGCCGAAAAGCCCAGGTAAATGCCTATGCCGAATGACAACCACAACATCCCCATCAGCCGTTCGCGGGTGCGGACGACGTTGACGAGGACGATGAAGATGATGACAGCCTTAATGAACGGGTCGTTGAATGTTTCCCATGCCATCGCGGGGTCTTTGGCGATGGGCATGGTGACGATCGCGATCAGGACCATTGCCAGTACAGCTTTGACCTCGGTGGGGAACGTCGTGAGCGTCCCCTCGGTAGCTAGTTGGCTGGGAATAAAGAGAACTATCGTGGCGAGGGCAAAATATACGGCTGTTCCGGTGAGGAATCCGAGGCCCGGTACGATCTCATAGGGGCGGAAGAGTACCATTACAGAAAAGAGATACAGGCCGACGTAGGTCAGCTTGTGCCCGTTGCGAACGAGCCAGCGGTCGCTGGTGAGCAACTCCTGGTCCTTCTTCTCTTTCCGTGCTTCTTTCGTGCTGCGCGGCGCGGCTGAGCCCCGTTTGGGCTCTTTCGCTTCAGTTGTGTCGGCCGAAACGTCGCTGTCGGAGCGCGGCGCGGTATCGGCGGATACGGGCGGAGCGCTTTCGACGGGCGGCCCGCTCCTCGGCGGTCGTAAGGTCGGGATGTCGCCAGACTTTCCCTTGCCGTTCCGGCCCGGGTTCGCGAGCGACGGATATTCCTTGCTTTTTGACGGGTTTAAGGCCATCTGCTCCCATATTCTTGACGAATTTTAGACCGCGACGCTCTCGCGCTCCATGGTGATCATGTCGCGAACACGCTGTTTGAGGGCCTTTTCAAACTGCCGGGCCTCATTGACGCCGTTGAATGAAAGCTGCTGCAGGTTGGCCTCGATCCGCTTGCGATAGTCGGAAACGAGCGAGTCCGAAACGCCAAGCATGGCGGCGACCTCGAGCTGCGTGCCGCTGTCAGCGATCAGGTAGCAGTGCCACAGGACGTTGATCATGCGGTCGTACTGCTTGGCCTTGCCGCGGACCGAGCGGTTCAGGGTCTCGAGAAAATCATCTACGCATCCCGCGGCCGCGGCCTCCGCCTCGTTGCGGAGCAGGCCTTCTTCTGGAGTTTCACCGGTATCTGTGAATTCGAACGGCATGCGGTCGTCGTCGTCGCTGTCAGTTCCGCTGCCGACCGGCACGAGGTGAATGTCCATTATCGGCAGCCGCGACATCACAAATGAGCGAAGCGATCTGACGTCGACGGGCGAATCTATCGCCTTGAAAACACGGACGATAAGCTTCTCAAGCTCGGGATTGCTGATGACGATCTGGGCGTCGCCGGTGCAGCCGACCATCCGCGTGTCGCGGCCGTAAAATGCGACGGCCTTTACGCGCTCGTCCATCTCCTGGACGTCTTTGCGGCTCTTCGAGATCTTCCAATCGGCCAGGCCGTAAAGCCGGTCTGCGAGTCGGCGATGGGCCTCGGGGTTATCGACGTTGTCGAATCGTTTGAACGTATCGCTCGTCTGAATGAGCGTCGAGATGCGGCGGGCGAGGCGATAGCTCTCGGGATAGCGCTTTCGCAGCTCGGCCGTGAGCATATTGGTCAATTCGATCTGGCTGATCTCGGCCTCGATCTCGGGATCAGACATCGAATTGTCAATATAGTGCTGGAAGCGGTCCTTGCTCAGCAGGGCGACGAACAGCTCCTGCGTGAGGTCCGTGTAGGCGTTATAACGCCCTTCCTCGACGAGGAAGCCGGCGCGTTTTGACGCCCTGACGAGTGGATGGGACGAGACTATGCGGTGAAGCTCGGTCCAGATCTGGTTGACGTCAGAGGTCTTGAGGCTGTCGTTCCATTTGCCGACCTTGACCTGCTTGTTCTGGATCGAACGTGGAAGCCGTTCTTTTGTTCTCACTTCGTTCATATGAGTAAGTTGCCCTTTTGGGTGAGTCGAGGCAGACGTTTAGCGGGTGATGCACCGCGGGCGGGCATCGCATCGAGGTCGCGATCGAACTCAAAGTTTGAGAGTTTTATATCTGGTAGTGAGGCCTGTTCAGACCGCTCTCCGAGCTTATGGTTAGCGGTCCGGCGGGTGACAATGAGATGATTGCCTCTCACTGCCGACAAATAAGATAGTAGCAATTATTCCGG
>CAZWSK010000122.1:0-7354 GCA_964636445.1 uncultured Chloracidobacterium sp. | reverse complement strand
TTGCCGGCGATGCTTTCCGCTGCGGTAAAGGCCCTGAGGAAGTTCTCACCGAGTATCTTCCTGATCTCCGTCTCGGTATAACCCCGACGCAGCATCTCGTAGGTCACGAGCACCGTGTCCTCCGCGCCGTTCATACCTTCGGGCAACGACGGTATTCCATCGTAGTCCGACCCGATGCCGATGTTGTCGACAGAGCCCAAAAGGTTCTTTATGTGGTCGATGTGATCTACGATGCGCGTGTACGACGGGTTGTAGATCGGGTTCGCGGCGAGCAGCCGGCGCTGCGCCTCGTTAAAGCCATCGATGTCATCCCTGTATTGTTCTCTCAACGCCTCGACCTGCGGCCGCAGCCGCGCTGAACGCTCCGAAGATTCCTTTGCCGAGCGTGCGTCGAGGAACATCGGCAAAAAGTTGATCATAACAACTCCGCCGCTCTTCGCGATCCGCCGTAGGACGTCGTCGGGAACATTGCGGGCGTGATCGTGAACACCGCGAGCCGATGAATGCGACGCGATGATCGGCGCGGTCGAGACGTCGAGCACATCGTTCATCGTATCGACGGAAACGTGTGAGATGTCAACGAGCATTCCGAGGCGATTCATCTCCTTTACAACCTCACGGCCAAAATCATTCAGCCCGCCATGTCTCGGTTCGGTGACCTGCGAATCGGCCCAGTCGTGCGTCACATTGTGAGTGAGCGTCATATAGCGGATCCCGAGGCGATAGAAGTTCCGCAGCGCGTAGAGCGAATTCTCGATCGCATAGCCGCCCTCGATTCCCATGAGCGCGCAGATCTTCTGCTTTTTCTTTGCGCGGCGTATCTCATCAGCGGTAGTGCACATCGCAAGATCGCCCGGATTGCGTTCGACCTCGCGGTAAGTCGCGTCGATCAGATCCATTGCCCGCCGCATCGCCCCGCCGGTTCGCAGAGTGGATCCCGACACGTAGATAGAAAAGAATTCTCCCGTGATCCCGCCTGCCTTGAGCCTCGCAATATCTGTATGGAAAGGGTCGCCGTCCCGGTGATATCTGCCCACCGTGTTCATCGATAGGTCTATGTCCTCGTCGACCATAGGACTCGTGATGTCATTGTGCCCGTCGATGACAATTGCTTTTCGATGCAGCGTCACGGCCTTTGCCCACAATAGTGCATCCGCCCCGGGAGGCATTGTTTGCGCCAAGCCCGATCCAGCACAGGCCAGCAACACTAGCAGAGAAATGAAGGTTTTCATGCCTCGATTATATGCGCGTCCGCGGTCGTACTATAATCGCGCTGCCCCAACGTCGCTGAAAAAAAGCATGGCATTCGAACGTTCGGAAATGTTAGTATGATTACTGGCAGCCTCTAGCCGTCCCGCGGCTATTCCCCGACCCAATGTTGCCGCAGGATCTACAAATCCTTTGCGTACAATACTTGCCTGAAAAAAGAATTCGCCTGCGTGCGTCCAGCACGCCGTTTCTCCCCCAGAATTTGTTCCGCTAAATGGCCCCAAACCCACCGAAAAATAAGAGCGAGATGCTCAGCCCAATGCCTGCCGAGGCTACGTTCCGGGCGTTCATCGAGAATCTTCCCGTGATGTTCTACGCGGTGTCTCCAACGCCCCCGCATCGCCCGCTTTATATCAGCCCGTCGTTTGAAGCCTTCGGCTATCCGCTTAACGAATGGCTGAACGATCCGGACATTTGGGACCGTGTCATTCACCCGGAAGACGGTGAGCGCGTGCTGAGCGCCACCAGGCAGGCGATGTCGAGAGGCGAAAGTATCGACTCTGAATACCGAGTCGTCTGTGCTGATGGCCGGATCGTCTGGGTTCGCGATCGAAGCTGTTTTATCAACGACCGGGCAGGTGCTCCCTTGTGCTGGCAGGGCATCGTTCTTGATGTTACGGAAAAGAAGAACGCCGAGGCGGAGCTGCAAAAGCGCGAGGAACTTTATCGAACGCTTGCGCGTACGATACCGCGCACGGCAGTACTTCTTTTCGACCACAATTATCGCTATACCCTTGCAGATGGGGAACAATTGCACAGCCATGAGTATTCTCAGGAAATGTTCGAGGACAAGACGCTCTTCGAGGTTTTTCCCGAGGACATCTCGCAAGAGTGGAAGCAGCACTATGACCGCGCTCTCGCCGGCGAGCATGTGACATTCGAAGCCGAAAACGAACAAGGGGCATTTCAGGTAAACGTCCTTCCCGTTCGTGGCGAGGACGACGAGATCTTCGCCGGAATGGTGATGTGGCAGGATATCACCGAACAAAAACGGGCGGATGACGCGATCCGGGAGAGTGAAGAAAGGTATCGCCAGCTGTTTGAGAACGCAAACGATATTATTTACGCGCACGACCTTGACGGAAATTACCTTTCGATGAACCAAGCCGCCGAGGGGGTTCTTGGATACACGCGCGAGGAGACCCTCGGGATGAACATGACCGCGATCATCGCTGCCGAACAGCTTCCGATGGTCAAGGAAATGATGGCCAAAAAGCTTGCCGGCGACGTCGGCCAGACCGTTTATGAGGTCGATTGCATTCGTAAGGACGGTACTCGCGCAACGCTTGAGGTTAACAGCAGCTTGATCATGAAGAACGGCGCACCCGTCGCCGTTCAGGGCATCGCACGTGACGTCACCGAACGCATACAGGCCCGCGAGGCTCTCAGAAAAAGCGAGGAACGCTACCGCGAACTGTTTGAAAACGCGAACGACCTGATCTACACTCACGACCTCTCGGGTAATTTCACCTCCCTTAACCGAGCGGGCGAACTTATCACCGGATACACTCGTGACGAAGCCTTGAATATGAATATCTCGAAGGTTGTCGCTCCGGAATTTCTCGAGGCCGCCCGCACGATGACCGCGAAAAAGCTCGACGGCGAAAAGCCCTCGACCTATGAGCTCGAGATCATTTCCAAAGAAGGCCGACGCGTCACGCTCGAACTCAGCACCCGCCTGATAGTCTCCCCAGACGGTCTGCCGGTCGGCGTGCAGGGACTTGGCCGGGACATCACAGAGCGGCGCGCCGCCGAAAGATCGCTTCATAAAACGCTTTCGCTCTTTACGTCCACATTCGAATCGACCGCCGACGGCATCGTCGTGATGGGCCTGGACCGCCGAATAGTGACCTGCAACAAAAAATTCGTCGAGATGTGGGCCGTTGACGAAGAGCTTATCGGATCGCAGGACGGCCCGCGGCTGATCGCCCATGTGGCGAGCCAGCTAAAGGACCCCGACCAGTTGCTCGACAATCTTATAGAGGTTTATGAAGACCCGATGGCTACGGCGACTCAGTTGCTCGAGCTCAAGGACGGCCGCATTTTCGAACGCTATTCACAGCCCCAGATGCTCGAGGACAAGCCTGTTGGCCGCGTAGCGTGTTTCAGGGATATCACCGAACGGACGCGGGCTGAAGAACGGCTGCGGCACTACGCTTTGCACGATACGCTCACCAACCTGCCGAACCGCGTTCAGTTCATGAACGACCTGCGCCAGGCCGTCGAGCGCGCCAAGGGCAATGATTACGCACGCTTCGCCGTGCTTTTCCTCGATCTCGACCGCTTCAAGGTCATCAACGACAGTCTCGGTCACGCGGTCGGCGACAAACTGCTGATCGCCATCGCAGAGAAGCTCGCGTCGTGCGTCCGTCCCGGCGATGTGGTCGCACGGCTTGGCGGTGACGAATTTACCATCCTCCTCAACCGCAGCGGCGAGCTTAGCGAGGTCATCGGCGTAGCCGAACGCCTGCAGACAAAGATCTCCGAGCCGATCAAGATCGATAATTACGAGGTCTTTACGACCGCCAGCATCGGTATAGTCGTTTCGTCGAGCGTGCCGCGAAATGCCGAGGATTTCTTGCGTGACGCCGATGCCGCGATGTATCGGGCAAAGGAGGCCGGCAAGGCCCGTCATGAGGTCTTTGACCGCGACATGCACGTTCGCAATATGAATCTTTTGCAGGTCGAGACCGACCTCAGGCATGCCGTCGAGCGGCAGGAATTCGAGGTCCTCTATCAGCCCATCGTCGATCTAAAGACCGGCCTGGCCCATGAATTCGAGGCCCTGATACGCTGGCAGCATCCGGTACACGGCTTGGTCGCACCAAATGAATTCGTGCATGTCGCCGAGGAGACCGGCCTCATCATCCCTATCGGCAAATGGATCCTCGAGGAGGCCTGCCGCCATACGGCCGAATGGGAACGCCGGTTCGGCCTGCCGCTGGGCATTAGCGTCAATCTCTCGGCCAAGCAGCTCATGCACCCGAACCTCACGACCCAGGTCCGCGACATCCTTTCTGAAACGGGCCTCGCCCCGGGGCAGCTCAAGCTCGAGGTCACCGAAAGCACCGTGATGGAACACAGCGAAAGGTCGACCAAGGTCCTGTCGGACCTCGACGAATTGGGCGTCACGCTCTCGACGGACGATTTCGGCACGGGGTTTTCGAGCCTGAGTTATTTGCAAAGGTTCCCGTTCTCGCGGCTCAAGATCGACCGGTCGTTTGTTCGCGTCATGGACGAGGATGCAAAGAGCGGGGCCATCGTCAAGACGATCCTCATGCTTGGCGAAAACCTCGACATCGAGGTCGTAGCAGAGGGCATCGAGACGGCCGACCAGCTCGATAAGCTTCGCCAGCTTGGCTGTTGTACGGGACAGGGTTACCTCTTCTCCCGTCCGATCGACCAGGACGCCGCCGCGGAATTTCTCCAGGCAGGCGCGAATGTCTTCGAGAACAACGCCGCTCTCACCTTCAGTTCTACCGGCCCGATGATCGAGGTCGGTGACGTGCATTAGCAAGCGTTCAAGAGCATCCGACCTTCAAGCCCCTTTGTCGAGTGAAAAGGGGCTTTGTCGCGGGCGTTACCCCCCGTTTGGTAGAGGAAAAGGCTGAGATTGGTAGAGATAAACCCGAGATTGGTCGAATGTCCGTTTCTGCCATTTTTCCCAAAATGGTCAGGATCCGGGACCGCAAAGGACAGCATCTTAGGACGCGTCCTACGAACCAACGCTTGGAGACCCTGTAGATCGCGTTACGAAGCATACGACGTAACGAAAGATGAAGTTCTCTCCGAACCATGAGTGCGTAGGCCGCGGCCGACGTCGTTTCACGCTTGACATTTGCCGAGGCTGAGTGATACATTCATACTCAAGACAGAGTATGAAGCACTACACAACCAATCGTCGCTGGGAACGGACCCCGCGTTCCGTCGGCAGGCCCGGCAGGTGGTCGAGCCTTTACGCATCTCTTACCCGTCAGGGCTCACTTTCTCTCAGCCGGCTGACCTTTGAACGCCTGGGCGAACCTGAGGCCGTCCTTCTGCTGTATGAGCGGGAGACCGAGACGATCGGCATCGATCCGGCCAAGTTGACCGACGTCGACGCCTTTCCGGTGCGGCCAAAGCCGAACAAGCCCGGCCGGGTCATTCACGCTGTCAGGCTGCTACGCGAATGGGGCATACCTCTCGATCACGGCGTCTGGTTCCCGACCGTCTCCATCGACCAGGACGGTGTTCTGATCCTGGACCTCAAAGAAACACGCCGGTCAAAAGGCCCGGGAAGAAAGGCCGATCGACCGGCCGGACCCGATACCGATGACGGAGAGCTAAGCGAGGCCACAGGTCGAGTTGACAGTTAGACCCAGCCGAAAAGCACAGGTTTACCCGCTCGGCGAACTACTCCTGCTCGGCAGATCTACTCACTTGTAGGCTGCAGGACGATTCGGAACGCACTTATATCACCGTCCGCCGCAAACACCGATGTTTCGGCGCGGTACACCACAGCTCCTTCGCCGACGTCTTTCTCACCTCGAACATGAAGTTTATAAGAACGCCCTGCATAACCGACTTTTCTAAACTGGCCTTGCTCGTCAGTCTCGACCGATTCGTCTACGTATGCATCCTCATCTACTGAATCGATCAGAAAAACGGAGGCATCATTTGCAGGGCTACCGTCCGGCCAAAAAACCGTGCCCGATATCATCCGCTCCTCGAGCCTACGTGGAATTTTGATTACCAGATTCTTCAGTACACTTCCAGGGCGTATACGTATGATCTCGGCCAAGTTTCGATCAAGCACTCCCGGCGCAAATGTAGGCGGGAAGGGGGCCTCTGCATCCGGGGGATTGTGATAATTGACTGACACCGTATATTCGCCGGGAGGACGATTGAACCAATACAAGACCCCTTGCGGGTTTGTTACGGAGAACTCCCTCGGAAATCGATTTCGAAGCAATGGGACCCCGACTGGAACGAACTCTACCCAGATGCTCTTAACAGGTTGCCCGTCAGGATCAACAACAGTTACTTTCCCTTCATTGTCGCTTTCCACAGTGAGGTTCTTTACTGCGCACCCTCTAGCATTTACCCGGAAGGCCTCTGTCTCGTAATCATCTAACTCCCAGCCCTTTTCAACTCCGGCATCCAGTCGGTATGAGCCAGCCGGAAGATCGCTGAATCTGAACTGTCCCTCACCGTCTGTAACGGATCGATAAACCTTCCGACTCCCAATGCGATTGAGCCTTATCCTGTGCTTCACCAATGGCAAGAACGGATCCCCGATGAGAGAACTCTGCTCGTAGCGTGTGATTCGCCCGCTTACCGTCGCCCCGCGCGTGGAATGGTGCAAGCCCCCGAGTTCGCCAATATCGTCGCCGGCGTTTGTGAGATGCCTGGTGCGACTGCAAATACCGGTAGAGAGCTTGCCCTCATACTTGTGTGCGTAAACGAGATATTCCTCACCTTTCTCAAATGGAAACCCGCAATCGCCGAACCCAAAACCTGTGTGAATCTCAATCGTTTCCCCTTGTTGCGGTCCGATAAAACCACGACTGACTGAAAATGTGAATGTAAGGTCTTTTGGGCCGACCTTTAACATGTCCGACATTCGTTCAAGAGCCTTCCCTTCGACGACCTTGCCGACAAATACAGCTGCGGCATCGCCGTATGCCTCGCAAACCGGACGTTCTTCTAGACACGAACACGCGCGAGCAGAATAAGTGGAAATGGAAAGCAAAAACGCGATGGCTATCGTAGAAAGGAGCAAGCGGTATGGGTTTACAGGACTCATACGTTAAAGGACTAACCATTGGCCATTTTGGTTGCCCTATCGCATTACTTTGCGAGGACGCCGTCCGCTCTGCCATTGGCTATGTCAACTCGAACGGCCGCATTAAGAACGGCAGCCGGGCGACCTTGGGCTATGCGGAGGGCGTGAGGATGGACCACGCAGCATTGTTAAACCGGAATAGTAATTATGACGCGTTGAACAGTCCTTCATCGACCTTTTGTCCGAAGGTGACGGTGCCGATCTCCGTCTCTTCGATCTGTTTGTCATTGGCCCATAAGACGGTGCGGAAGGGGACGAGGG
>CAZWSK010000121.1:4280-7445 GCA_964636445.1 uncultured Chloracidobacterium sp. | reverse complement strand
GATGGATAGCAAGAGCATCCCTAAACCGAATAAACGCAGTTATTTGCGAAACGTCGCGGGCCGGGAATATTACACGCTAAGACGCCGGCTGCAGTGGCTAGCGAATGTTCGCACGTACGCTCGGCCGGAACCCGAAACTCACCTCGAACACTCGATAATTCGCCACCGCTCGACGCTGCTGCGCCCCCTGAAGGACGTCGAGATGTACCTGCAGCATAACAAGGTCACGAACCTGCGGCTCGCGCTCGAGCAGATCAACGGTGTCGTGATTCGGCCGGGGGAGACGTTTTCGGTTTGGCGGCTCGTCGGCAAACCATCGGCCAGCCGCGGCTTTCTCGAAGGGCTCGTCCTTCACAACGGCCGTATTGAAAAAGGCATCGGCGGCGGCCTTTGCCAGCTCGGGAACCTGCTCTACTGGATGGCACTGCACTCGCCGCTGAACATCGCAGAACGTTATCGCCATGGTTTTGACGTCTTCCCTGACATCAACCGGACTATACCATTCGCGTGCGGAGCGACCTTAGCGTACAACTACATCGACCTCCAACTCAGGAACGATACGCCCTTTAGTTTTCAAATATCCCTTTGGCTCGACGATGAGTATCTGCACGGCGAACTTCGCGGCGACAAACCGCCCGAGGACCGCTATGAGATATTCGAGACCGACCACTTAATAAAGCTCCAACCCTGGGGCGGATACACGCGTCACAACCGCATCTGGCAGCGTCGGACCAGCCTCGTCGACGGCGCAATTAGCGAGCAACTCGTTACCGAAAACCACGCCATCATGATGTATGAGCCCCTGTTGACGGCCTGATTACAAATCTTTGCAATTCTGCCGGGAACCTTCGTTCTCCTTTCGGTGTCTAAACAACTAGCGGTAGGCACCGCCGCAAAGGAGGACAGAAAATGTTTGATCAGCTCATAGTAACCGAAACCGAGACCACACGTGTGAAGAGCCGTAAAGGGTACTTTACGGTGTCGGCCCTGGCGGTCGGGATCGTTGCCTTTGTCGGTGTCGTCGTCAGCATCTTTGCCGCGGATTTCAGCCTTGGCACCAAGGATTTTGAGATGACGACCTTGCTGGCTCCGGTCCAGATGACGGTCGTCGAACCCGAACCGCCGCGGCCGCGCCAGCAGCCTCAGCCGCAAACTGCTGCACCGTCCGCAGCTAAGCTTCCGACGCGCACGGACCACATTCAAAATCTCGCCGAGACGCCCCGTGAGGCTCCGCCGATATCAACAGCACCGAGCACGGCGAAGGCGCGTCCGGAAACCGGCCAGTATCAGATCGGCAAGATCGATGCGGATCCTGTCGGCCCGGCCACCGGGCGTGACACCACCGGAACCGGGCCGAGCACGGGCCCTGCTTCAACGGGCGGCGGTCTGGGCGAATCGACGGTCGCCGCGGCGAAGCCCGCGGATCCTCCTCCGCCGCCCCCGGTCAAAAAGGCTGATCCGCCCAAGCCGCCCGCGATCAAGTCAGGAGGCGTGGTAAACAGCTTGGCGAAGAGCCTGCCGCGGCCGAACTATCCCGCGACCGCTAAGGCCGTGCGTGCCCACGGTGCGGTGAATGTCAAAGTTCTCATCGACGAGAACGGACGCGTCATCTCGGCAAACGCGGTGAGCGGCCATCCGCTGCTGCAGAATGCTGCCGAGGAAGCGGCACGCAGTGCCCGATTTACGCCCACTACACTGTCAGGCGTTCCGGTCAAGGTAAGCGGCGTGATCATCTACAACTTTAGCCTCAGCTAAAGTCATATCGCCTCCAACTCGGGCGGGCCGCGCTGCCCGCCCTTTTTTTGTCGTCAGAAACTCGATGAGCCCTGCAGCATCAAGGTCGTAAACCGGAACGTCAAACTGAGCTTTCAGCTCTTCATATGTCATCCCGTCCAAAAAGATCGGCTCGTCCGATTTGATCGTCACGCGGGGAATGATCACAAAATCACCAACCACCTTATCCTTCATCGCGACGAGGTCTTGGCCCGGGAGCAGGCCCGCGACCGAGACGTCACCCCCGAAGTAAGTGTTCGGCACAGCGAGAACTTCCATATGAGAGCCCGTGACCGCATTGTATCGGTCGAGGCTTTCTCGCAAGATCGGGGCGAACATCTCACCCGTGAGCACCGTTACGCGCTGGCCTGAATAAGTCGGAGGTATGCTGCCCGCGGGCGCGTTGGGTGTCATCGCCTCGACCCGCGTTCGCACGTTGGAAACGCGTGAGGCGGCCGGTGTCGATTCTTTATTCATCAGCCTGTCGAACTGCTCAACAAACGTCCGCACCATCCCGACGCCGTCCTCGATCTGCGGATAGCTGCCATAATGGCGACGCGACGGGATGTCGACGCCAGCCTTGATATAGATCTCGTCGCCCAAAAACGCGAAGGTCGTGCCGAGCGTACGGCGGAATTCCTTTTGCAGCGTCTCGACCTCTTTGATCGTTCTGCGACAGAATTCGGGCGTCACGCGTGTCAGGCGTTCGTCGGTGTTGTAGCGAGTTAGGGCAACGGGAACGACGGCGGTCGAGATCACCTTTGGATGGTGCGCGGCGAGGTCTCGCAGCGTCTTTTCAAGGATCGGGCCGTCGTTGATCTCAGGACAAAGGACCACCTGTGCGTGGATCTCAATATCGTTATCAAGCAGGAAATTCAGCTTGCCTGAGATGTCCGCCCGGTCCTCGCTGACGCCGAGCAAGTACGCACGGGTCTTGAGATCGGTCGCGTGGACCGAGACGTATTGAGGCGACAGACGCTGCTCGACGATGCGGTTCATCTCGTCGTCTGTGATCGACGAGAGCGTCGTGTAGTTGCCGTAAAGGAACGAGAGGCGAATGTCTTCGTCGCGGACGAACAGCGACGGGCGGGCGTCGTCCGGGTTGCCTTTGCAGAAGCAAAAGAGACATTCGTTGGCGCATTGTCGCGGGACGATCTGCTCGAACATCAGCCCGAGGTCCTCGCCTTCCTCGCGGTCAAATTCGATCTCGAGCGAATGGCCGTCGGCCTTCTTGACGTTAAACGTCAGCTCCGTCTCGCCCGCGGTCTGAAAACGGAAGTCGAGATAGTCCCGAACCGGCCGGCCGTTGACCTTTACGATGCGGTCGCCCGTGCGCAGTTCGATCTCTTCGCCGACCGATCCCGGCGTGACCTCTGTGATGATCACGCCCGG
>CAZWSK010000121.1:0-4180 GCA_964636445.1 uncultured Chloracidobacterium sp. | reverse complement strand
ACCGAGCCCTGCGGCAGCAGGTGGAGCATGTCGCGCGTGACGAGCTTCGGTGCGGCTGCGCCGACGACCAGAACTGCTCCGATGACCAGATCGGCGTGTGAGATGGCTTCCTCGATCGCATATCGCGACGAAGCAAGCGTCTGCACCTTCGACAGAAAGATGTCGTCGAGCTGACGCAGCCTGTCCAAATTGCGATCGATGATCGTGACCTTCGCTCCGAGGCCGACTGCCATTTTGGCCGCCTCGGTGCCCACGATACCGCCGCCGATGATGACCACGTTTGCCGCCGGCACGCCCGGAACGCCGCCGAGCAGGATGCCCTTGCCGCCGTTCATTTTCTCGAGATAAGTCGCACCGACCTGCACAGACATGCGGCCCGCGACCTCTGACATCGGTGTCAAAAGCGGCAGGCGGCCGTGCTTGTCGGTGATCGTCTCATAGGCCACGCCCGTGACCTTTCGCTCGAGCATCACCTTCGTCAATTCCAACTCGGGCGCGAGGTGCAAGTACGTAAAGAGCAACTGGTTCTCACGCATCCGGGTGTATTCGGGTGAGACAGGCTCCTTTACCTTTACGATCATGTCGCCGGTCTGCCAGACGTCGTCGGCGGTATCGAGCATATTGCCGCCCGCCTTCACATACTCGTCATCACTAAATCCCGAGCCCTCGCCCGCCGTCTTTTGCACATACACCGTGTGCCCCGCCAGCGTCAGAGCCTGCACGCCCGCGGGCGTCAGGCCGACACGATATTCGTTGTCCTTTATCTCTTTAGGTAAACCGATCTTCATTTAGATTCTCCAAATATGATTTCCAGGTCCTAAGCAAACCGTAATTCTAACAGCTTTCAGCAAATAATCAGAAGGCGACCGTCACCACTCTAACTCTGCGTCTCTCTCGGCGACCTCTGCGCCGAAAGGGCTGGGAAGCCATTCCACGCTGAGAACGCAGAGGGCCTCGCGGAGGTCGGAGAGAGATTCACGTTTCAGCTCGTATTGTCGCCCATGTCCCACAGGTGTCCCGCCGGTGTCCCAGGCTCCTGCGGGACAGGTTAACTTACGCATACGCAACAAGTTAGGGCTCGTATTTTGCCCTGTCCCGCCGCTTTTTGAAAAAAATTTTCGGATCGCACTGTCCCGCCACTGTCCCACAGCATCGTGGGACAGGCTAACTGTTGGAATCATGACACTTACGCTCATACATTCGAGCTGTCTCGGTACTTCTGAAAAAAAATTCATGCCCATTGTCCCGGTGCTGTCCCGCGGCCCGGTGGGACAGGCTAACTGTTGCATTTAGTACACTTATGGCTGCATTTTTGACCTGTCCCGCTAAAAAGCAAAAAAAATAAATGGTCTTACAGTGTCTTACAGTGTCTTACAGCAAGGGCGCCGTCGCGGAGCGTTAGTTTTCGAAGATCAACGGTGTTGCACACATAGCACATAAATGCACGTAAGTCAAGAATTTTGTTGCCCCGCCTGCTACAATATCCCTATGACACAAAAGACCGTTGAACAGGTCATGGCACCCGCCGAGACGCATTGGGTTGGCGACGGGTTTCGGGTGCACAACTTTTTCCCGCACGCGCTGCCTGAGGATCGGATGTCGCCGTTCTTTTTGCTCGATTACAACTCGCCGCACGATTTTCCGCCGACGCTGAAGCCGCGCGGCGTGGGGGCGCATCCTCATCGCGGATTCGAGACGGTGACGATCTCGTTCAAGGGTCGCCTCGCTCACCACGACAGCCGCGGCAACGCGGGCGTGATCGGCGAGGGCGACCTGCAGTGGATGACCGCGGGCAGCGGCATTTTGCACAAGGAGTATCACGAGGAAGAGTTCGCACGCGCAGGCGGCACGTTTCACGTCGCCCAGCTCTGGGTCAACCTGCCCGCAAAAGACAAGATGACGCCGCCGAAGTACCAGGCCATCGAGGACGCCCAGATACCACGAGCCGACGTCACAAACGGCACCGTCGAGGTCATCGCAGGCGAATATAACGGCACACAAGGCCCCGCAAGCACCTTCTCGCCCGTCGAGATGTACCGTGTCCGCCTAAACGCCGGCGGCCGTGCCGAATTCTCGCTCCCCGCCGCCTACAACACCGGCCTCCTCATCGCCGAGGGATCCGTACGTGTAAACGGCACCGAAGACGCCCCGGCAAACAGCTTCGTCGTCTTCAACAACGACGGCAGCGACTTCACGATCGAAGCCCCGAATGGCGCGTTATGTCTCCTCCTCAGCGGCGAACCGCTAAACGAGCCGATAGCATCGTACGGCCCTTTCCTGATGAACACGCAGGAAGAGATCAGACAGGCGATGAAGGATTTTGGGAGCGGTATGTTTGGCCAACTCGAATAATATCCGTAGACAACAAAAAAAATGTGATATAAGCAGTCTGTAGCTCCGACAAAGAGGTGTGGGATGAAGACGAGGCTTCCCTATCGATCGCGTTCTTTGATGGCCGGCATTTATTTGGCGGTCCTTCTCAGCGGTGCGTCAACGCTCTTTGCCGCGACCTTCACGGTTTCAAACGGAAACGACAGCGGCCCGGGCAGCCTGCGGCAGGCCGTCGCGGATGCCGAGGTGACACCGGGCGACGACACGATAGTCTTTGAAACCGGCTTCACCGGCCCTGTCACGCTCACGTCCGGCGAACTTCTCATCAGCACGACCATTTCGATTGCCGGACCTGAATTTGAACAGATAAGCATTGAGCGGAGTGGTGCTGGCGGCATTGTGCCGTTTCGGATCTTCAATGTCGCCGCGGCCGGCATTCTCAATCTGAGAAACGTCGCCGTCAGAAACGGGCTTCAGGTGGTCGTCGTCGAACAGCAGAGCGGATTTGCGGGCGGCATTTACAATGGCGGCCAACTCTCGCTGACGGACGTTGCGGTTGAGGACAACCAGATAATCTCGAAGGCAATAACCTCTTTTGCTTTCGGCGGAGGGATCTATAACGAGGGCGCCCTCTCGGTCAAAAGTTCGACCTTTAGCTACAATCAGGCGAGAGGCAACAACTTTGCGTGGGGCGGAGCGATCTTTAACACTGCTCCTGCGACCGTCACGATAGCGGATTCGAGCCTGCTCAGCAACGGAGCAAATGCCGACACCTCAGGCCTCGGTTCGAGCGGCCCGGGACGCGGCGGAGCTATATACAACGATGGATCCGTCACGATCGTCGACAGCTCGCTCAGGTTTAATTCAGTCATCGGCCGCAGCGGTTACGGAGGTGCGATCGCGAATCACGGGACCATGTCCGTCGACCGGTCCGTCATTGCAAATAATACATGCCGGGGACATTTCATTAACGGACCTGCTCACGGCGGCGGAGTCTATAGTCAGGGTAGCCTCACGATGTTGAATTCGACGATCGCCAACAACACGGTTACCGATGGCATCTTCAATTGGGGCGGTGGTTTTTACGGCGCGGGTGAGCTCAATTTCGTGACCGTGGCACGCAACAACGCCGGCGCCGGAACGACATCTGCGTTTCAGGCCGGCGGTATCTACTCCACAGGCGTTTCGCTTCGAAACTCGATAGTCGCGGGAAACTCGGGTTACCAGGATGCGCCTCAGGTGCAGGGCAGCTTTGTCTCGGAAGGCCACAATTTGATCGAGAATACGGTTGGTAGTTCCGGCTGGACAGGAACCGACAAGCAAAACATGTCTGCGCGCATCACGCAGCTTGGGAACTTCGGCGGCCCCACGCGAACGATCGCGTTGCTGCCGGGCAGCCCGGCGATTGACGCGGCGAACCCGACGGTATTTCCCCCGGCCGATCAGCGGAGCCGCGAGAGGCCGATCGACGGCGACGGCGACGGAACGGTGTTGCCGGACATCGGTGCATTCGAACGCGACAGGCGCCTCGATTATCCGGTGCAGCGTCCGGGGTTTGATTTTGACGGGGACTTTCGCTCGGATATTGCGGTATTTCGACCGACTGAGGGTATCTGGTATCTAGATAGGTCGGCGGCTGGTTTTGCAGCCGTAAACTGGGGACTGGCGAACGACAACGTCGTGCCGGCAGACTTTGACGCCGACGGTAGTGATGACATCGCCGTCTTTCGCCCTTCTGACGGGAACTGGTACATCCTCAACAGTTCCTCGGGCACTATGTCGGTCAGACATTTCGGACAAGCCGGCGACATTCCGTTGCCCGCAGACATCGATGGTGACGCCAAGGCCG
>CAZWSK010000120.1:0-7542 GCA_964636445.1 uncultured Chloracidobacterium sp. | reverse complement strand
ATGACCTCGCAGATCTCTTTGATGTCCTTCTCAAAGATGCCGACGGTGTTTGGGTTCGTGAACATCACGCCCGCGACGCCGCCCTGATCGCACAACTCACGAAGGTGAGCCATGTCCGTCAGGCCGTCAGCGGTCGCCCGGATCGCTTTGACTGTAAATCCAGCCATCGCCGCCGACGCAGGATTTGTCCCGTGTGCCGACTCGGGGATAAGCATCACGCGTCGGTCCTTAGACGCTTCGCCGTCACGCTGATCGAGAAACGCCCGTATCAGCATCACGCCCGTCATCTCGCCCTGCGCTCCTGCCGCGGGCTGCAGCGAGACGCCCGGCAGGCCGGTGATCTCGGCGAGGTCTTCCTGCAGTTTGTAGATGAGCTCTAACGCGCCCTGCGACTCTTCCTCAGGAGCAAGCGGATGAAGTCCCGCAAAGCCGCCGATCCGCGCCATCTTTTCATTCAGCCGCGAGTTGTACTTCATCGTGCACGAGCCGAGCGGATACATTCCGAGGTCGATCGAATAATTCCACGACGACATCCGCGTAAAATGCCTTACGACGTCAACCTCGCTGACCTCGGGAACGCCGGCAAGATCGTCATCGCGGCGTAATTCGGCCGGCAGAATATCGGCGGTTTCGGGCACATCGAGCTTCGGCAGGCAATAGCCCGTACGTCCGGTCTGCGAACGCTCGAATATGAGGCCTTCGTTCTGTGTGGGGTGTGATGTGACTTTCTTAATGCCCATAACGGATCAAGTTTCTATTCGTCGTCTTTTGCCTGGGTCTTTTTTCGGTTTGGGAGGCTGTTCCACAGCAGAGCTGCCCCAACCAGGCTAATTATCAAGAACACCGGGACGAAGCAGATAAGAGCTTCGCTCAGCAGATACCAATTGCTTTCCATTAACCGAGAGCCGACACGAGATCATCGATCTGCTCGCGGCTATTCGTCTCGGTCACGCAAACCAAGATGTCGTTGTCGTGGCCGCCATAGTATTTTGACAAGGCAAGCCCGCCGACTATACCTTTGCCGCGGACGGCTTCCAGCGTTTCGGCCGCCGATCTCGATCCTCGGACGACGAACTCATTAAATGTGGGCGCCGAGAACGCTATCGAATATCCCCGTATCGCGGCGATCTGCTGCTTAGCATACGCCGCTTTCTGGGCGTTCTGCATCGCAACCTCTTGCAGGCCTTTCTTGCCCATTGCTTCCATATAAACCGTCGCGGCGAGGGCGATGAGGCCTTGGTTGGTGCAAATGTTCGAGGTAGCTTTTTCGCGGCGGATGTGCTGTTCGCGAGTCGATAACGTTAGGACGAATCCGCGGTTGCCGTTCTTGTCGTAGGCGACGCCGGCGAGGCGGCCAGGCATTTGGCGGACGAATTTTTCCTGCGTCGCAAAGATGCCGACGTGCGGGCCGCCAAACGAAACGGGCACGCCCCACGACTGGCCTTCGCCGACGACGATATCGGCACCGCAGGCTCCGGGCGGCTTGAGCAGGCCGAGCGAGATCGCCTCGGTCACGACTACGACGAACAACGCGCCGACCGCGTGAGCTTGTTCCGCGAGCGATTCGAGGTCCTCGATACAGCCGAAGAAATTCGGCGACTGAACGACCAGCGCCGCTGTCTTGTCGTCGAGCGATGAAAGCTCACCGACACGGCCCGTTTCGGCGTCATACCCGACAGTCTCGATCACCGTATCGCCGTGCTGCGCGTATGTCTGCGCCACCTCGCGGTATTCAGGATGGACGGTCTCGGCGACTACGATCTTGTCGCGGCGAGTGACGCGTTGCGCCATCAGGTACGCCTCGGCCGTGGCGGTCGACCCGTCGTACATCGAGGCGTTCGCGACCTCCATTCCGGTGAGCTGGCAGACGAGCGTCTGAAACTCAAAAATGTACTGCAGCGTGCCCTGCGAGATCTCGGGCTGATACGGCGTGTAGCTGGTAAAAAATTCGCTCCGTTGTATCAGATGATCGACGATCGTCGGCGAGTAGTGCGAATAGACGCCCGCGCCGAGGAACGAAGGTTTAACCGCGCCGGTATTCTTCGCCGCCATCCGTTCCATTTCGGCGTTGACCTCGCTTTCGGCCAGCGGTTCGGTGATGTTTAACTCGCGGCCGAGCTGCACGTCGGCAGGGATGGAGCGGAACAGTTCGCTCGCGTCCGCGAGGCCGAGCATCGCCAGCATTTCCGCGCGTTCCTCAGGTGAATTTGGAATATATCTCATGAGATTGTCGAAATAGCGATGATACCAAACCACCGCAGCAAAAACGAAAAAGGCCGCACAAGCTGTGAGGCCCGTGCGGCTTAAAGTCTATTCGACGTGGAACTTCTATTTAGTGACAGGCATCACCATCGCGGCGGCGGCCATTACGACTGCCTCAGCGGCGCGTTGGGCGTCGGTCTCGGTCTTTGCCGCAGCCTTTTTCTGCAGAACGGCCTTGCCGTCAGCCACCTTAACGACCTTAAAGTCGATCTGCGCGTCGTACTTCGGCGGACCGGTGTCCGTGCCCGTCGCCGCGCCGAAAATGCCGCCGATCTTGCTGGCGGTACTCTGTTTGAGCTTTGAGAATTCGCTCGTGACGATGTAATCGCAATTGAGCGTCTTCGCCTCCGCCTCGCTGGACACCGCCACGCCCTCGACGTTTCCCGCGGTCAGGCGATCGGCGAAATAGCGTTGGACGGCGGGAAGCGAAATGTTCTCGCCGCGATTCACGGGCAGCAGCACGCCTACGCGAACCATTCCGGGCTTTTTCTCGCCGGGCGCTTTCGGCCCCGCCGTCTTAGCGGATTGACGCGCGAGCGGGCCGACATCGGATGAATTATCCCGTTGATTCATCATCGCGGAATAGTCCGGCGTGCTTGCCAGGTCATTTGCTGACTTCGCCTCCGCATAGCCGGCCGGAATATCAAACAGCGAATCCGGCAGGGCGGCACGTGAGAATTCCAGCGTCGAGATAGACGTAGTGAATCCCTGTCCGCCACTATTCATCGTCGTGGTCTCTTCAAGGGCAAAGCCCTTCTTGCCGGCGCCGGACGATTTGGTCACCATCTCGTCCCGGCAGCCGGTCATGGCCTGCTGCTCATAATACTGCCGGCTCACCTCAGGCATCGGGCAGGAAAAGCCCGGCAGGTCGACGTACCAACCGTCGGTCTCCATCTTCATATCCGACTTGGAGCACGCGTCGGGCGACGACGTCATCGTCATCAACGTTTTGATATGCCTGGCGGTCAGGCCAAACATCTGTTTGCGCTCGCCGGTGTCCGTTATCACCGAGTTAATAGTAACGGTGCCGCCCTTGGTCGGTTTTGGCTGGTTGAGCGGCTTACCGGCGGGCTTTACAGGAGCCGCGGCCGGTGTGGCGAACGGTTCGATCACGTAGAGCTTCTTTTTATCGTTGATCTTGAGCATTCGCTTGAGATCGCACTGCTCGACATCGGCGATATCGCCGCCAATGCCCATGTAGCCGCTCGTTTCGGTTCGCTTTCGCTGGCCCTTGACGTAAACGGTTGACGTCGACTCCATACCGCTCATGCCGGTCTTCTGCTTGATCTTATAATTCTGCCCCTGCGCGTGGGCGCTGGTCATCATCAGGCATGCGACGAATAGCGCTGCCGTTAAAACAAAAAACGTTCTCATATTGCCCCCTTGTAGGAAGAGAAAAAGCCCCTACTCGCTGGCCTCGAGGTATTCCTCGTATTCGGCCGCAGACATCATCGCGTCGGCCTCGCCCGGATTGTCCATTTTCATCTTGACCATCCAGCCGGCGTTGTAAGGGTCGTTGTTCACCGCTTCGGGCGTGTCGTTGAGTCCCTCGTTTACCTCTGAGACCTCGCCGCCGACAGGCGTGAAGATCTCGGACACAGCCTTAACAGACTCGACCGAGCCGAACGCCTCGTGCGTGCCGAATTTATCACCGGCGCGCGGCATATCTATATATACGACGTCGCCCAGGCTGTGCTGCGCGTGATCCGTAATGCCGATCGTCGCAATGTCACCCTCAACCGCGACCCACTCGTGGTCCTTGCTGTAACGAAGATTATCAGGAATGTTTGACATAAGAATTAGGTGTTAGGCTCTCGGTTCTAGGTGATAGGGCTCGGCTCGTCTAAAACCTAGCACCTAACACCTAACCCCTTACTTCTCCCGCTTATAGAACGGCGTCGGCACAACAACGGCGCCTACTTGCCTGCCTCTGACATCGATTTTAATTTCTTGCCCGGCTTTTGCAAATTCCGGCGGCAGGAAGGCGAGGCCTATGTTCTTTTTTAGGAAGGGAGCAGGCGAGCCCGACGTGACGATGCCGCGTTTTTCGCCGTCAATGTAAACGTCGTAGCCGTCACGGGCGATGCCGGGCTCGGTCATTTCGAACCCCGCGATCTTCCGGGTCACACCCGCGGCCTTTTGCTCGGCGAGCTTGTCGCGCCCGATGAATCCGCCTTCTTTATCGAGCTTCGTGATCCAGCCGAGGCCGGCCTCGTAGGTCGAGATATCGTCGCCGAGCTCGTGCCCGTAAAGCGACATCGCCGCCTCAAGCCTGAGCGTATTCCTCGCCGCAAGCCCGCAGGGAAGGATGCCGTCAGGCTCGCCGTAGCGGCCGGTCTCGAGCATCTTGTTCCAGAGCTGTTCGGCAAACTCAGGCGCCGCATACACCTCAAAACCGTCTTCGCCCGTGTAGCCCGTCCGCGAGATGATCGCCTCAACGCCGTCGACGCGGCCGGTCGTGAAGTGGTAATACTTGATCGCGCTCAGGTCGGTCTCGGTCAGCTGCTGCAAAATGCCGGTCGCGTCGGGCCCCTGAATGGCGATCTGGCAGTAATCGACGCTGGCGTTCGTCAGAGCGATGTCCTCGTCGCCCTTGTGCGAGGTGATCCATTCCCAGTCCTTGTCGGTCGTGCCGGCGTTGACGACGAGCAGCAGCTTATCGAGGCCGAACCGGTACACCAACAGGTCATCCACCGTGCCGCCGTTCTCATTCGGAAAAGCCGAATAGTGAGCCTGCCCATCGACGAGATTCGAGACGTCGTTCGTCGTCAGCCGATTTACAAAAGCCACCGCACCGTGGCCCTCGACCCAGATCTCGCCCATGTGCGACACGTCGAAAAGTCCCGACCGCGTGCGGCAGCGCATATGCTCCTCGATCACTCCGGCCGTGTATTGAACGGGCATGTCCCACCCGCCAAAATCGACCATCTTCCCGCCCAACGCGCGATGCACCGCATTAAGCGGTGTCTTTTTCAATTCGTTTTCCGGCATAAGAGAGGAGTTTATCTAATGGCAATAGCTAATGCTAGTTTCGCTCCGCCTCTCCAACCTCCGCGTGATCTCGTCAGCGATCTCTGCGTGGAATTCTCTTCCACGCAGAGGTCGCTGAGCTTTTTCCAGAGGGACGCAGAGATGTCTTTATTACGACCCAGCTCGCACTGTGAATTCAAGGAGAATTACCATGAGATCTATCCAACGCATTATCGGATTACTTTCACTCTCGACACTTATCGCAGTCGGCGTCCTTTACACACAGCCAAACGCCGAAGCCTCGCCATCACCGGCCGCCGCCGACGACTGCGCCAAAAAACGCGCCCGCGGCCGCAAATGCGACGACGACAACCGCAACGGCAACCGAAACGGGAATCGCAATAGCAACAACAACGGCAATCGAAACGGCAATCGAAACGGAAACAACAACAGCGACGACAACCGATAGAGACGGCGGCTTCGGGCATAAGTACGCGACCGTACGGGACCTCGCGTCATCTGTTCGGGGGATTGCTCACTCGCGAAACAGGAGTATACTGTTCGCGTAAATCCGCCAACGGAGGACCCTATGAGACCTCGCCTGCTTCTTCCCGTACTGCTTTTACTCTTGTCAATTTCTGCGCACGCGGCGACCCGAACGTGGACCGGAGCCGCCGGCAACAGCATGGCCGCCGCGGGGAGTTGGGCGGAGGGGATCGCGCCCGTAACTGGCGACGACGTTGTCTTTCCGGACAGCTCTCCGGCGAAGGAGCCTAAGTGCGACCTGCCTCCGGCGACCATATTTCAGAGCGCGAGGTTGGAGGGCGGCTATCGGTTCATCCAAGGCGGCTGTCATACGCTCTCTCTTACGACCGTTGGAAATCCGGACCTTCGCGAGGGGTTATGGACGGTCTACGAAAGTATGTCGTTCTCGGCCGGTAACGTATGGGCAGATATCTCGCTCGCCGGCCCAACGGTTCATCTCAATGCGGATACAGCCGCGAGCGTGATCTTGCACTTGTACGACAGCCAAGGTCGATCGCTTACCAAGAATGGATCCGGATACATCAGCGTGGAACTCATCGGCCAGCACTTGAGCTCGGTTTCTGCCAACGAAGGCGAGATGACCATCCAAGGCGGTTCTGTCGATACCGTGGTAGCCGATGGCGGACACCTGCATACAGTCGATATCGCTTCAACCTCGGTCCGGGCCACGGGAGCCGGTACGGTGATCTGGGGATTAAATAACTCGGCCACGCGGCTGGAGATAACGGACGGCGCGAGATACGAGGTCGTGGGTTGTCCCAAGTCTTTTACGACTGTCGAGGCTCCGGTGTTGGCCGAAGGCGCGCTTATGCTGCCGACCACACTCAACTGCGCCGGGACCCGCGACCGTCTTCTGATCTCCAACACGTCAACGGATCCGGTCGTCGGTGAGTTCAGCGGATTTCCGGAGGGGATGATCTTCCAGTCCGGCGCTCGCCGTTTCAAAATCACCTATCGCGGCGGTGACGGCAACGACGTGCAGATAATTGCGGTCCCTGGCGTTCCTTTCGACTTTGATGTCGACGGGCGCGCTGATATCGCGATCTTCCGGCCGTCCGAAGGGAACTGGTTCGTTTTCGGCGACGCAGCTCTGCCAAGGCAATGGGGCCAAGCTAGCGATAATCTCGTACCTGCTGATTACGACGGCGACGGCAAGGCCCAATATGCCGTCTATCGACCTTCCGAAGGCAACTGGTATATCACACATAGCTTCCTCTCGGCGTGGGAACGGATCAGATTTGGGGCTGCTGAAGACATACCGGTTCCGGCAGATTTTGACGGTGATGGGCGCTCGGACATTGCTGTCTTTCGCCCGTCCACAGGGGTGTGGTGGCTGACGGGCTCGATTAGCTCCTTACCAACCGTGGGCTTGAGGGCTGTCCAATTTGGCCTCTCCGGAGATATCCCTGTGCCCGCCGACTATGACGGAGACGGCCGTGCTGACGTCGCCGTGTTCCGCCCCGAGAACGCGACGTGGTACATCCGTCGCTCAACCGGCGGCGACCTGATAATTCAATGGGGCCTCACCGGCGACAAAGCCGTCCCTGCCGACTACGATGGCGACGGCAAGGCTGACATCGCGGTGTTCCGTCCCTCAGAAGGGAACTGGTACCGCTTCCTCAGCACGACCCAAGCGCCCGACATCGTCAACTGGGGCATCGCCGCCGACCAACCCGTCCCCGCCGACTACGACGGTGACGGCCGAGCCGACGTAGCGATCTTCCGCCCGTCAGACGGCAACTGGTGGCTAAATCAAACGACCGC
>CAZWSK010000119.1:0-7577 GCA_964636445.1 uncultured Chloracidobacterium sp. | reverse complement strand
CGGTAAAGGCGAGCGATAGTCTCCGTGTTGTGATTTAGGACGTCAGGATGGGCCCGCAAAACATTGTTCAGGGCCGTCTCGTCGCCGTTGAAATCAGGAATGAGGACCTCGACCTTGCATGTCGGGTTCATTTCACGAACTCGAAAGATCGTTTCGGCCCAGTGCATCGAACCGCCGTCGGGCAGGTCGTCGCGGTTGACCGACGTGATGACGGCGTGTTCGAGCTTGAGATGCGCGACGGCCTCAGCGACGTGAACCGGTTCCTGCGGATCAAGGTCCATCGGCTTGCCCTTGTTGACAGCACAAAAGCCGCAGTGCCGCGTACAAGTATCACCAGCGAGCATGAACGTCGCGGTCTTATCGGTCCAGCATTCGAAGATGTTCGGGCACTTAGCTTCCTGGCAAACTGTGTGCAGGTTGAGGCCCGAGATGAGGTCGAGGACAGCGTTTTGATTGCGCGGGTCGCCGAGCTTGATCTTAAGCCACTCGGGCTTTTTGATCCGCTCGCGCTGCTTGCGGTTGAGGAATTTCTGAACTAAGACGCCTTCTTCGATCATAAGAAACAATTGCCGCAAAAATGCGCAAAAGCCACAAAAATGAATTATCTCACTTTTGAGCGTTTAGCGCCTTTTTGCGGCTATTCCTGATCCTTAACCGAGCCGCGAGTTCACGACCGTCCAGTTAATATTCGAGAAGAACGCCTCGATGTACTTCGGCCTGTCTGCAGGGGCGTAATCCTTGATAAATGCGTGCTCCCACACGTCCATGATCAGGATCGGCTTGTAGCCCGCGACGTTGCCGGTCTCGTGCAGGTTGATCCAGTGGTTTGAGATCGCGCCGTTCGACGGGTCCTGATAACAGGCGGCCCAACCGACGCCGCGCATCTTGCCGGTGTTCACAAAATCAGCTTTCCAAACGTCGTAGCTGCCAAAGCTCGCCTCAGCGGCATTGATAAACGCGTCACCGGTCGAAGGGTCGCCGGTGCCGTGCTTCTGCATGTTCTCAAAATAATACTCATGCAGCACCATGCCGTTGTACTCAAATCCGAACCGGCGCTTGATCTCGCTGAACGCCGCCGTCTGCGTCGCATCAAGCTCGCCCGAACCGATCATATCGGCGATACGCTGGTTGTACGTGTTCGTATTCGTAACATATCCCTCATAGAGCTTGAAATGCATTGCGAGCGTCTCATTCGAGATACCCGTCAGGTCGCTAAGGTCAAAGGTCTTTGCTGTGTAGGTTGTATTTGTTCCCATGTTTCTCCTCTTGTCTACCTGTTAATTAATAATTGAACATTATTAATTACTAATTGGATCGTGCACTTAATCCGCGGGCCGCGTCCCCGGATCAATACCAGCGACACTCGCCTGATTGATAACGCGGACGTGAATGTCCTCGCTCAGCCTTATCTGGCAGGACAAGCGCGTGATGTCGCTGATGCCTTCCTTAGTCGACAATATCGCCTGCTCGTCATCGGTTCGTTCGCCAACATTGTCTGAGAGGACCTCTACGCGGCATGTCGTGCATCGGGCGTTCCCGCCGCAGCGATGAAGGATGTCGATCCCGTTATCTTCAATCGCCAGCACGAGCTTTTTGCCCTCAGGCGCGTCAAATGAAACCGTTCCATTGGCCGTTTCGGCCGTCACATTTGGCATTCAAAAGTCTCCTTGTAACTCTATTCTAATCACTCGCCCGCCCTTGCGCCAATTGCGACCTTCTTCCGGTCCTCGTCGATCGCCACGAAGGTCACGTCCGCCTCTGTTACCTTCACTGTCTCGCCGGGTGTGCCAAACCGCTCGGCCTCGACATCGACGTGGATAGTGATAGATGTGTTGCCGACGCGGACCGTCCGGGCGTAAAAGCTCACGAGGTCGCCGATAAACACCGGCTCATGAAAGATGACCTCTTTCATCGCGACCGTTACAAAACGGTTGTGCCTCGTATGCCTGACAGCCTCCACGCCGCCGGCGACGTCGATATAGCTGAGAATAATGCCGCCAAACACAGTGCCGTGCGCGTTCGTGTCACGCGGCATCATTGTTAACCGTATTGCGGCGTCCCGTTGTGTCTCGCTCATATGTTCTTGATCGTCCAATCGCGAACTGTGTCGCGAAGCTCGTTCAGATGTTCATCAAAAAAATGCCCGCTATCCTCAAAAACGATGACCTCGGCATGCGGTATTCGATCTGTCAGCGCCCGAAGGCTTGCGACCGAGCAGAATTCGTCCTGATCGCCGTGGACGAAGAGGATCGGCTTCTTCACACCGACCAGGAAATCGTAATCCCGATACTTCTCGACCGGTGTACCGACCGATATTAGTCGTTTGACGCGATCGTCCGACATACCGACCTCCATCCCCGTGCGGGAACCGAAAGAAAAGCCCGCGAGCGTGATTTCGTCGCCCGGATATTCACCAGCGAGCCAATCGAGAGCGTCTCTCACGTCCTCGACGCCGCCCTCGATCTCGTTGTGCGTGCCTGTCGACGCACCGACGCCGCGGAAGTTGAATTTCAGCGTCGTGAGCCCAGCGTCAACGAGGCCTGCGGCCACGCGGAACACGACCTTGTTATGCATCGTGCCGCCGCCCAACGGGTGCGGATGGCATACCAAGCCCACGCCGCGACGTTCGCCTGTAGGCTCTTTCAAGATCGCCTCGAGGTTGCCGTGAGAGGCCGGGATCAATAGGTTTCCTTTCGGATACATACGCGAAAACGTAGATTTTAACAGACGCTTGCCCGCGTGCGCCGCAGCGTGCTACTTTTTCCATTAGTTTGCAGCACACGCCAGCCTTTGTTACATGGACGAAAACGTGATCGAAACCGCCGACGATTCGTCGTCTGAGCCACCGAGAAAACAGTCCTGGGCCGAATTCCTCGAGACCGAGCAGGCCGTTCGGGTCATTTACCTCATTTTCGGTTTTCTGGCGATCCTGATGGTGATGACCTTTCTCCAGACGCGCACGAGCGCGGTCTGCTGCGGCGACTGGGACGGCTATTACCACATCAAATGGTCATCGCTGCTTTGGGAGAACTTCAAGCAGTTCAAATGGCTCCCAACGTTTGAGTGGCTGCCGTTGACGGTGCTAAATCCGCAGGATTACGCTGACCATCACTTCCTGTTTCACCTGCTGCAGATACCGTTCCTGTGGTTCTTCGAAGCGGTCACCGCGGCAAAGGTCGCGACGGTCACGTTTGCGACGTTAGCAATATTTTCGGTCTATTGGCTGATCTTTCGCTACGAGATCAAGCATCAGCTCATCTGGCTCGCGGCGATCCTTGTCTGCGGCAACGCGTTCTATTATCGGATGAACATGGCAAAGGCACCGCCCTTGACCATCATCATCACGGTGCTGGGCATTCATCTGCTGTTTCAGCGGAACTACAAATGGCTGCTCCCGCTGATGTTCGCGTTTGTATGGACGTACAGCCTTTTCCCGCTTCTGCTATTCGCGGCAATCATCTGGACGATCATCATCGCGTGGAATGAGCGTGTATTCGAGTGGCGGCCGCTGGCTTATACCGGCGGCGGAATGATCCTCGGGAACATCATCAATCCGTATTTTCCCAACAACCTGTACCTCTTTTTCGAGCATTTTGGGACCAAATTCAAGGTCGGCAGCGACTTTGCGGTCGCGGTCGGCGGCGAGTGGTATCCGTACTCCGGAATGGAGCTGCTGATGAATTTCCCCATCGCGATGCTCGCGATGCTGATCGGATACATCCTGTTCGTCCCGCGTGGAAGCAAGCTGCCCGAGAAGGCCGCATTCTTCCTGATGTTTACCACGATCTTGTTCACTGCGCAGTTCAGGTCAAAGCGGTTTGCTGAGTACTTTCCGCCGTTTGCCATCCTATTCCTGGCCTTTGCGTACAACGCCTTCACACGGCCCAAGACCGTCGAACTGCCTGACGAATTTCAGCGCGAGATAGACCCGTATCTTGACGCGCCGAAGGGAACTGACCGTGACGCATGGATCTATTCAGCGAAGCAGGCGGCACCATGGATCATTGGGATTGTGCTTTGCGTCTTCTGGTTCTACAACCTGACCGGCCTGCACAGCTTCGGCTTCGACGAGGCAGGAATGATCGACAACATCACCTCGAACGAGCCCGCGGACAAGTACAAGCGCGCGATGGAATGGGCGACCGCGCTCGACGAGACGGGCTCCGACAATATCCCGGCGGGCGAGATCATCTTTAACTGCACCTGGGATGATTTTCCGAAGCTGTTCTTTTACAACACTAAGCACCGTTACGTGTACGGCCTGGACCCGAATTATCTCTACACCGAAAATCCCGAGCTCTATAAACTGCTCAAAGACCTGACCGAGGGCAAGGTCGACGATCCGGCCCCGCAAATTCGCGAGAAATTTGGGGCGAATTACGTATTTGCTGACGCGCAAGAAAACACCGATATGATCGCCAAGATGCTCGAGAGCGGCTGGGGCGAAACGATCTATGAGGACGCGGACGCGCGGCTTTTCCGCATCAGGGCTGAGAAGGGAGATCCGCCTGTTGAGGTCACCAACGAGCCCGCCGAGACGGAGGAAGAGAAGCAGATCCTGGATCAGGAAGAGGCGAACGAGCCGAACGCAAACGTTGACGAAAATGAAGAAAACTAGCCTCATCGCCGCTGCACTATCGTTTCTAACCGCCGCCTGCGGGGCTAACGAGGGCGTGCTTAGATCGGGCCGAGGCACGCCCGCGCCGTCAAATGTTGAGTCCGCTAAGACGACGATCGACCGAGATATCGATGAAATGCGTACAGCGGGATTCTCGTTCATCTACGTGCTGCGCCGCAAAGACGGACAGAAACTGGACTCGGAAGACCGCGGCGTCGTACGCCTGCAAACCGCCGAAGCCAATCGCCGCGTAACATCCGATGATGATCGGGCCGTTGTGATCGGCACTAATTACGCGATACCGGCGAAAAATATGGTTACGCTGTTTGATCGTTTCGCTGTCGAGAACTATTCGCCGCCCGTCCCGCCTGCGGGTACAAACACGCCGGCGAACTCGGTAAAATAGCGTATATTATTCTCAACTTATGCCCAGGCTAAAAGAGCCCGAACCGGAAAAGCCGCTGTCGCGTCGCGAGCTGCGTGAACGTCGACAACTGGCCCGAAGGATTTACCTCGACCCGTCGACGCCGACCATCCGCTCGATAGTACGCATCGTGCTCATCACGCTGCTTCTCCTCTTTGTCGCGGGCTGGCTGCAAGCCGTCATCAGTGCTCTAACGTACCTGTTCTTCATCATCGTCCTGTCGGTTTTTTTCGCCTATTTGATCGATCCTATCGTTAAGGCCATACGTCGGCCGTTTAAAGCCAGCGGCCGCGAAAGGTTGATGCCCCGCTCGGTCGCGATCGTGCTCGCGTACGCGTGTGTCTTTTTGATCCTGGGCGTCCTGATATCGAGTGTTGCACCGCGCGTGATCGAACAGGCAAAGGAGTTTGGCTCTAATCTGCCGACATACGCACAGTCGTTTCGGCGCAGCGCGGACGACCTCAACCGGCGTTATGACCGCATGCGTATTCCCGAAGAGGTTCAGACGAGGATCAATGAAAAGGTCACCGAACTGGGCGGCAGCATTACCACCGCGCTCGGCGGGTTTGTTCTCGCCTTTGTGACCTATCTGCCATGGTTCATCCTCATCCCCGTGCTGGGATTCTTTTTTCTCAAAGACGTGAATTCGTTTCGGCTGGGTGTTCTTCGGTTATTCCCCCCGGGCCGCTGGCGAGCGCGGGCTGAATCGGTACTGGCCGACGTAAACACGACGCTGGCGGCCTATACCAGGGCCCAGCTCATTTCATGTTTTCTGATCGGCATCGTATGCACGATCGGATTTTACATTTTCGGTTTAAAGTACGCTCTGCTGTTGGGGATACTCGCGGGCATTTTTGAATTCGTCCCGCTCCTGGGGCCGTTGTCGATCGGAATTATCGTCGTGACCACCTCGGCGCTCGGAGATGAACCGCGTAGGGCGATCTATGCGGGCGTATTCCTGATCTTGCTGCGCGTTATCCACGACTATGTGACATATCCCCGCATCGTCCGCGGCGGCATCCACCTGCATCCCCTCGCCATTATCTTGTCGGTGCTCGCAGGCGAGCAGGTGGCCGGAATTCCCGGCGTCTTCTTATCAATTCCGCTTGTCGCTGTCGCCACCGTCATCTATCGTCACGTCATCGAACACCGCGGCAGCCGAGGCCTAATGACCGACCTGATCGAGGAGGCCGACGCGAGGGTCGAGGAAACCACATAATGTCGCCTATAGCCTGGCTTGTTCTGTTCTTTTTTATTCTGCTCGCGATCTGCATCGCGGTATATGTGCTAGTAGTGCGCGCCTTCTATTGGGGCGGAAAAAATGAACCGCCGGATGATAAGTGAAACCCGGCCGGTAGAAGGGCGGAGCCTTCATATCCGGGCAGCGAATTCCTCAGGCCGATCAAACGCCACCTCGATCTCAACCACAAAGCAGGGAATCGTGAACTTTACCCCTGACAACTTAACAGCGTCTTTTGCTGTGGTAAGGAGAACATCAGCCGCTGACTTCTCAAGTTCATTAATATCAGCCTGTGTATACGCATGATGGTCCGGAAATGATCGTGCCATGCAGAGATCCAGACCGCGTTCTTCTCCTTCGCGTTCGAACTCGGCAAGTAATTTATTGAAGAACGCATCCGGATTGCCCAAGGCACAGAACGCGGCCACCGACAACTCTCTTTCTCGCGAACGCGGAAAGGCCGCAAGTAATTCCGCAACGCTCTTCTCGAAAATTGTTGCGTTCCGAAATCCCTCGATGGAAGCAACGCCCCGAATGATGTTCCGTGCCTCGAAGATGGCGGTATTTGGCGCGATCTCTGAAATTTGAGATCTCAAATCTGAAGTATCGGCAACCAGGTCCGCCCGCGTTATGACGACAGCATCAGCCCGTTTAAGACGCGAGACCGGTTCTCGCAAGCGCCCCGCCGGAAGCATCTGACCAGCGCCAAACGGGTCAGTTGCATCAACGCACACAATATCGACGTCACGCCTCGCCCGCCGATGCTGAAACCCATCATCGAGGACAAATGCCGTCACGTCGAACTTTCTCTTTGCCCATTCGGCAGCCGCAACGCGGTCTGCATCAGCGATAACGACGACCTCCTTAGGCAGGAGTTTCCGAGCAAGCTCAACCGGCTCGTCCCCGCCCGTTGCTGCATCCGCGAGTACCGACAGGCCGTCGGATACAAGTACACGTTTATTCGAGTCTTGCCGTCCATAGCCCCGCGTGAGGATGCAGACTTTCTCACCGCGATCGGCGAGGATGCCCGCGACCGAAGCGACGAGCGGCGTCTTGCCCGTACCGCCAGTCGTGATATTGCCGATGCTGATAGTCCGCGCGCCGAGGTCGAACGTTTTGAAAACGCCTTTGTCATAAAGGCGGTTCCGCAGTTCCGTAATATGTCCGTAGAGATACGCCAGCAACGATAGCACTGCAGTAATTATTAATTAGTAATTACCAAATTAATAATTAGATCAGCGCTTATTGGTCACCTGAATGAGCCTGTCGAGCTTGTTCTGCGCCATGCCGCTGTC
>CAZWSK010000118.1:0-7588 GCA_964636445.1 uncultured Chloracidobacterium sp. | reverse complement strand
TATGCGACCAATAGGGGTATTTCACCCGCGACAAAGGCCAATTACCTTTGCGCAATGGGGGTGTTTTCCTCGACAAACACTGGCTTTTCGCGAAATGTGAAACGTTTCACACTCAAAATGTGAAACGTTTCACATTTTTTCCACAGGGCACAAAGTTTTCCCCCTGGTGAAACAAAATTCGCGTCCGAAGCGGGATGCCGCTAGATCTCTTCGAGGATGATGTCGGAGTTTGTGTAGATGCAGATGTCGGAGGCGATCTTCAACGAAGTCTGAGCGATCTCGGCAGCGGGCATTTTGGTGTGGTTGATTAGTGCTCGCGCGGCGGCGAGGGCGTAAGACGAGCCGGAGCCGACGGCGAGGAGGCCGTCTTCGGTTGAGATGACGTCGCCCTTGCCTGAGATGAGGAAGGCGTCTTTTTCGTCGGCGACGATGAGCAAGGCCTCGAGGCTGCGGAGGTATTTGTCGGTGCGCCAGTCTTTGCTGAGTTCGATGGCGGCGCGTTCTAACTGGTGCTGGTGCTGTTCAAGCTTTGTCTCGAACCGCTGCAGCAGGGCAAATGCGTCTGCGGTCGAGCCGGCGAATCCGGCGAGGATCTTGCCGTTAGAGATCCTGCGGACCTTTCGTGCGGAGGATTTGATCACGGTCTCGCCGAGCGTGACCTGGCCGTCCCCGGCCATAGCACCCTTACCGTCGCGGCGGACGAATAGGACGGTGGTTGAACGAATGCGTTCCATTAACGCTGATGTTCTCAAGTCAAAAGTAAAAAGGCAAAAGAGAGGAACCGCGAAATACGCGAAAAGACTCGAAAAAACTGAATAGGGAAGACGGTTATTCGGTATCTGTATTTTCGGGTGTTTCGTGTATTTCGCGGTTAGTTCTTAGATAAATTGACACGGCGCCGGAATTGTTTGAACATTAAAGGGTTTATGAGGCGGCCGCGGATCGGGTTAACAATGCGTTTGGAACTCGAGACTGGACGGTTTTACCTCGGGCGCGATTACAGCGAGGCGATCGAGGCTGCGGGCGGCGTTCCGGTGCATATTTCGCTGATACCGCAGCCCGAATATATCGCCGAGGTGTTGGCCGATCTAGACGGCATTCTGCTGCCGGGCTGCAACAGCGACATTGACCCGCACTATTACGGCGAAGAGCCGCACCACGAGCTTGGCACGGTCATTCCGGTAAAGGACGAGACCGAAATGCTCGTGCTGGCCGAGGCCGAGCGGCGAAAGATGCCGATATTGGCGATCTGTTACGGAATGCAGGCCCTGAACGTGTGGCGAGGCGGCTCTTTGGTGCAGGACATCCGTTCTCAGGTGAAAGGCAGCCATAAACACGAACAAGGCGTTCCGGCACATCGTAATTCTCACGGGCTAAAGGTCGCGGCGGGCTGTGTTCTGAACGATCTGGCCTCGGTAAAGGGGCGACAAGGCGAAATTCGCGTGAATTCGTCGCATCACCAGGCCGTAAAACGCGTCGGACGTGGCCTAAAGGCGACGGCCTGGGCCCTGGACGGCATCATAGAATGTATCGAGGACCGGCGAGCCGGGCGATTCGTCGTCGGTGTGCAATGGCATCCGGAATTGACGCGAGGGCACGATGGTGTATCGAGAGAATTGTTTGAGTTGTTTGTCGAAAGGTGCCGAAACCGCAGTTAAAAGGATTTCTTAACAACGTCGATATAATAGAACATTAGCAATAGAGCAGACAGAAAATACATGGACAATCCCGTTTTGATTGGCATTATGTCGTGGATCTTCCCCGGGGCCGGGCATCTGGCGCAGCGGAGGTTTGTTCGCGGGCTCATTCTGGCGGTGGTCATCTGGGGAATGTTCATCATCGCGCTGGTGAGCGGCGGGGCGTATTATCCCGGATTTGATTTTAAAGACGGTGCTTTGCTCTATCTGCTTAACATATTTGCCCGTTTTGGCAGCGGCCTGGGGGCGTTGATCAGTCTGCTTATGGCGGCGACGCCGGCGCCTGACATTGCAAAGCTTGCGACATTCGAGTACGGCGGCCGATTTCTCGAAGTCGCGGGGCTGTTGAACTATCTCGCGGCCATCGATGCCGTGGATATCGCGGTCGGGAGGAAGAAATGATCCATTTTCTTTACCTCGTCGGCTTTGGCTTTTTTGTGTCGATCGCGTTTGCCATATTTGGCGGCGGAACGACCAAGGAACGCGTAATTTACGGCCTAAAGACGTTTGCACAGTTTGTCGTCATCAGCCTGGCTCTGGCGTGGCTGCTCTACTTTATCCCGTGGTGATCAGATGCCGCTGATCGAATCTGAGAGCCTTGTTCTAAAAAGCTACAGCCTGGCCGAGGCGGACAAGATAGTCGTGCTGCTCACGCGGGAGCAGGGCATGGTCCGCGGCGTTGCAAAAGGCGCCAAAAGGCTAAAGAGCCGTTTTGGCAGCGGTTTGGAGCCGTTCTCGGTCGTAAACGTCAGTTATTTTCAAAAGGAAACGGCTGAACTGGTCTCGATCCAAAAGGTGGATCTCGTGACTTCAAGGTTTGAGGCGGCGGGCGACCCTGAGTTTCTGGGAAAATTCGTATATCTCACGGATCTTTTGATCGCGTTCTCGCCTCCGCACGACCCGAATGAAACGCTTTACCGGATGACGCGCTCATGCATCGAGGCTGCGGCGGGGAATGTTCTTTTCCTGAACGCCGTCGAGGTCTATTTTAAGCTGTGGCTGCTGCGGCTTTCGGGATTTTTGCCCGATTGGAGCACGTGTGCAGAGTGTAGGCGGCCATTTGCGGAGGGCGAGGGCGGCAGCGTGACCGGCGATCATCATTTATTGTGCGCAAACTGCCGTCGTGCGACGGGCGGCATGGTCCTGAGCTCTGCGGCCCTGAATATTGCATCGTCGGGGCGCCGCCAGGCTCCGGCGGTGTTTGCTGAGGAATGGTCGGCGAGCATCGATGAGCTGGCGACGCTCTCCGGCGTGCTGCGCTCGATCGCGTCGCGTTCGCTCGGGCGTGAGGTGGCCCGCGAAATGTCCTTTGCCGCTGACAGATAACCTAAATGCACCGCATCGGCAGGCTAATTTCAAAATATCTGCTCACCACGGTCGTGCCCTATTTCGCGCTGGCGTGGCTGCTGCTGTCCGTGGTGATGTTCATGCAGCAGGCGAGCCGGTTTTCAGAGATATTCTTTGATATCAATATCCCGGCCGAACTCGCGTGGCAACTGACGCTGGCACTGTTGCCAAACGTGATCGCCTTTACGTGCCCGTTCGGCATTCTTGTCGGCACGGTCATCGGGCTCACGAAAATGCAGGGCGACAGCGAGCTGGTCGCTATCCGTGCCTCGGGCGTAGGGAATTGGCAGATCGCGGCGCCGATAATCGTCCTCGGCATGGTGATGTCGCTGTTTTGCCTTGCGGTAAATCTCAAGGGCGTGCCGCTGGCGAGGGCATTGGTCCAGCGGATCGCTCTCGAGACGGCGATAAAGAAACTCGAGTCCCCGGTAGAGCCGGGAACGGTCAATACCGAGCTTGGCGGTTTTGCGATCTATGTTGGCGGCGGCGATGTCGACACCGGCCGTTGGAACGACATCTTTATTCAGGCAGATCTGCCCGGCGGGCGTATGCGTCTGATAACGGCAAGGCAGGGCCGGATAGATACCTCAGATCAGAATTCCGAACTAGTCCTGGAAAATGCCGTCGGCTGGAACATTCCCGCGCCGGGAAGCGACGCAAGCGGTGCTGTGATCGAGAATCTCGGCGGCTTTCGCCTTGCTATAAAAACAAAACGCGAGGAGCTGATCGCCCAGCTCAACCGAACAGGGCTGCGAGCAGACGAGCTTGGCCTCGATGACGAATCGCGCCCGGCTGAAACGCTAAGGCCCGAGGAACTCAGAGAACAGCAAATAATGGAGAACCGCCGGCTTCTGCTGTCGGCGACGCCATTGATATTGTGCGTTCTGGGGACGTTTATCGTGCTGCGGTTCACGCGCGGCGGGCGAGGGTTTAGTCTAGCGGCGTCGCTGGTCGGGCTGATCGCGTTTTATTTGCTGATGTTCTTCGGCGAGCATCTGGCGAGGCAGGGAACTCTGCCGACCGCGTTGGGACCGCTCGTGCCTACCGCCGGAGCTGGCGGAGCGATCTGGTGGATGGCACATTCGCGCGGAGGCGAGCTGTGGGGCCGCGTCGCGAACTTTTTCAAGCGGCTATTCGGCGGATTAGGCCGCGTGAGAGGAAAGCTCGGCCGGCGCGACATGTTCGTCGATCTCACGACCGGCTTGCGCGACCTCGACCTCGTGGCAAATCTGCTCAAGAACATCGGCCTCGCACTAGGATTCCTGCTGACGCTGTTCTTTATATTCACGGGGCTCGAGCTGTGGAAATTTGCGGCGACGATGGAGGGCGGAATGTCGCTGCTGCTCAAATATGCCGTTTACCGAGTGCCTTACGCGCTTGTTTACCTGATACCGCCGGCGGCGATGATCGGGATGATGGCGACATACGCTATCAAATCGAGGCAGAACGAGCTCGTCACATGGGCTGCGGCAGGGCAGAGTGTTTATAGGCTGCTGCTGCCGTGTTTTGCGATCATGTTCTTGATCGGCGGTTTTGTCTGGGCAGTGCAGGAAACCGTCCTGCCCGAGGCAAACCGGATTCAGCACGAGACGCGGAGGATATTGCTCGACGGCGGAAAGCGGAAGGCCGGAGAGAAGAAGATCTGGAGCGTGGGCAACGGTCGCCTTTACTCCTACAAGCCTGCGTCTGATAACGAAAAGGCCGGATCTCCGGAAGGGCGCGCCCGTGCCATTGAGGTTCAGGTATTTGAACTCGGGGCGGCTGGGCAAGGACTCGGATCATTTACGCGTGCGCAATTCGCGGATTGGGAAGCGGGCCGCGTGGAGATATCTGGCGTGCAGCGAATGACCGCCGACGCCGGCCGTATTGTCGCGGCCGAGATCCCGACTGCCGTGATCGCAGAATCGTTCGACCCGTTTCTCAACATGCCGCAGCGATCCGCGCATATGACAACGGCAGACATGCGGCTTCAGTTATCAAAGGCCACGTCGGATTCCGTTCAGCGGTCGATAGAGGTACCGCTCTATCGCCGCTATACGACGCTATTTTTACCGCTCGTCGTTGCGCTATTCGCGGCCCCGCTGACGGTGACGATGCTTCCGCGAGGCCGCATCTCGGGACTCGTCGCGGCGGTCGGCCTGTGGTTGCTCTTCATCGGCTCGATCACGGTACTTGAGCAATTTGGCCTCAACGGACAGCTCGGCCCGCAGACCGCGGTTTGGGCTCCATTGATCATCTTTTCACTGATAGGCGTGTTCCTGATCTCGCGGGTCAAGACCTGAGCTAGGGCCGCTTTGTATTGTTCGCTACCTAACGTAACGGCAGAGTCAGGTCGTGTTATTACTTTTGTAACGCGACTAATAATGATTGCGCCGACGACCTGATAGGGTTACCGTGACAGTATGAGAGTTCTGCTCGTCTATCCCGAATTTCCCGACACGTACTGGAGTTTCAGACACGCGCTTGCGTTTGAAGGGAAGCGAGCGGCGTTCCCGCCGCTTGGACTGATGACCATTTCGTCCATGCTTCCGCCTACGTGGGAAAGGCGTCTCGTCGATATGAATGTCGAGCAACTCGTCGACGCCGATATCGAATGGGCCGACATGGTCTGCCTGAGTGCGATGATCGTTCAGAAAGATTCGCTCGAGGATGTGGTGCAAAGGGCTCGAGCGTTAGGAAAAAGGATCGCGGTCGGCGGACCCTATGTGTCGACGAGTTCCGAAAGTTTGCCTGACGCGGATCACATCTTTGTCGGCGAGGCTGAGGAGACGGTGCCTGAGTTTATTCGAGACCTCGAGCTTGGTATCCCCGCGAAGGTCTACAAGGCGGATCAGCGTCCGTCGCTGCATGGGACACCGGTGCCGGATTTTGGGCTGATCAATATGTCCAAATACAGCGCGATGAATGTGCAGTATTCGCGCGGGTGTCCATTTAACTGCGAGTTTTGCGACATCATCGAGATCTATGGCCGCGTGCCGCGGACTAAGACTAATCATCAGATGCTTGCCGAGCTAGATGCGCTCAAGGATGCAGGCTGGCGCGGGTTGGTGTTTATTGTCGACGACAATTTTATCGGTAATAAAAAGAACGTGCGGCTCTTTATGCCCGATCTGATCGAATGGTCGCGGGCCAACGAGTTTCCGTTCTCGTTCATAACCGAGGCGAGCGTGAACCTCGCCGAGGACGATGCATTGCTGCAGCAGATGGAGGACGCCGGTTTTCGCCGAGTGTTCCTCGGCATCGAGACGCCGGTCGAGGAAAGCCTAAAGGAAGCGCAAAAGGGACAGAACACCCGCCGCAGTCTGCTCGATTCGATACATAAGATACAAAGTTACGGGATGGAGGTCATGGCGGGGTTCATCGTCGGTTTTGACAACGACCCCGACGACATATTTGACCGGCAGATCAACTTTATCCGCGAGAGCGCCGTACCGCTGGCGATGGTTGGACTGTTGTCGGCCTTGCCGGACACGCAGCTCTGGCGGCGGCTCGAAAAGGAAGGCCGGCTCGAGGGTTATCATTCGGGAAATAACACCGACTGCACGCTGAACTTCATCCCCAAGATGGACCCCGAACGCCTGATCGCGGGCTTTAAAACGGTTCTCAAGAACATCTACAGCCCGCGCGAATACTACGCCCGAGCGCTCGACTGCCTCTCGCGCTTTCACCAAAACCGCATCGAACCGCGCCAATCGTCGCTCGTCGAGGACCTAAAGGCGTTCTACCGGATCGTCATGACCCTTGGCATCCGCGACGTGGAACGAAAACAGTTCTGGAATTACTTTTACAAACTGATCCGCTTCCACCCCCGCGACTTCGCCCACGGGCTGACGCTGGCGGCGATGGGCTATCATTTTCGGCAGATCACGGCGAAGTATTGTGACTGACTGGGCGTTCGCGTTGCGTTAGTTTTCGGGGTCCCTATCCTTTGGAGTGAGGCTGATCATCCCGTGATCTGACTCATAACGTTCCTCTTCTTCGATGTCTCTGCCTCTAGCTTTGCGCCAATTGAGAATGCGGGGGTTTAGAAGGCCCAGCACGACCGATGCAAATATCATTGCGACTAGCGCCACAATCGCCCGAGAGTGCTGCACAAGATTCGGGAATCCGACGAAGGTGAGCATCTCCCTGGAGAAATAGACCGGTGGAAAGACGATGCAAAGAAGGATGAACATTAAGGTGTTCTTTCGCATAAGCGGTTACTGCTCCTCTAGGGGACCATCGGCACCTTAACGTCGTTCCTCAGAGCAAATTCAATAGCTATTTCATAACCCGCATCTGCGTGCCGGATGATCCCCATTCCGGGATCGGTCGTTAAAACCCTTTCGATCCGTTTCGCAGCTTCGGGTGTGCCGTCGGCGACGATTACCTGGCCGGCGTGGAGGGAATATCCAATGCCAACGCCGCCGCCATGGTGGAGGCTGACCCATGTCGCGCCGCCGGCGACGTTTATCATTGCATTGAGATAGACCCAATCGGCGATGGCGTCGGATCCGTCTTTCATCGCTTCGGTCTCGCGGTTGGGCGAGGCGACGGAGCCGCAG
>CAZWSK010000117.1:0-7792 GCA_964636445.1 uncultured Chloracidobacterium sp. | reverse complement strand
ACCGCCGGCAAGGGCGGATTTACCGAGTTTTACAATACCTGGTTCAATATTCCCGGCTTTGAGCTGTGGAAGTTTATCAACCTCGCGATATTCATTGCGGTGCTGTTGTATCTGGTCAAAAAACCTCTTAGCGACGCTTTCAAGGCGAGACGCGAACAGATCCGGGCCGAGCTCATCAAGGCTGAAGAAGAAAAACAGGCCGCGCTCGCGCGGCTGACCGCAGCCGAAGCAAAGCTCGCCCAGCTTGAGACAGAGAAAGATACCATCCTAAAGAACGCGAAAGAGGAAGCAGCCGCCGAAAAGAAACGCCTCGCTGACCAGACCAAGGCCGACATCGAACGGCTGCGTAAACAGATGGAGGCCGATATCGCCCGCCTGATGGGCCAGTCGCGTGCCGCCCTGCGGCGATACTCGGCAGAGGAGAGCATACGCCTGGCTGAGGAAAAACTTCGGTCACGGCTGGACGAGGCGACAAACGCGCAGCTCGTTCGCGGCAGCATCAGTGAGATCGGAGGGCTAAATTAGTATGAGCAACGAAGTGATCGCCCGCCGCTACTCCGCCGCCCTTGCCGACGTCGTTCTGCCGGCCGGCAGCTCTGAGGCCGTGAAGACGGAGCTCGCGATGTTCGCCCAGATGATCGACGGCAACGCCGAGCTGGCGAGCGTATTCGCAAATCCGTCGATCTCGCACGTTAATAAGGCCAAGGTGCTCGAGGAGCTTATCGCCCGTTCGAAACCGTCGAAGGCGACAGCGAACTTTTTGAAGGTGCTGCTTCAGAACGGGCGTCTGACGGACTTGACCGAGATCAATACGCGATTCGTTTCCGTGCTCGAGGAACGGGGCGGCATGGTCTCGGCCGAGATCATTTCAGCGCGTGAGCTTGCCGAGGCAGAACGTTCAGATTTTGAAAAGGCCCTTGCCGAGCTCACGGGCAAGCAGGTCACGATAAGCTACAGCGTCGATCCCGGTATTATCGGCGGCGCGGTAACGCGTATCGGCTCGACCGTTTACGATTCGTCCGTCAGGACAAAGCTCGAAACGCTCAGGACCGAGCTGATCGGAGCGAACTAGATGCTGCTGGGCCTTCGCACCGTTATTTACAAGGTCGATGACCTCGACGCCGCGAAGGAATGGTATACATCGCTGCTCGGCATCGGGCCATATTTTGACGAGCCGTTCTACGTCGGCTACAACGTCGGCGGCTACGAGCTAGGCCTCGACCCTGACAGCGAAGGAGCGGTCCGCGGCGACAGCCCGGCGGCCTATTGGGGAGTCGAGGACATCGCGGCGGTAATTGAAAAATTAAAGGCCGACGGCACCGAGGTCGCAAGCGACATCGAGGAAGTCGGTGGAGATATAAAGGTCGCGGTCGTCAAAGACTGCTGCGGAAACCAGGTCGGATTGATAGAGAATCCGCATTTTAAGAGTGAATGAATTGTTAATTGTAAATTTGGAAATTGTTAATTGGTAGAAATAATTAATTCACGATGAGCCAATTAACAATTAGCGATCAAGAAAATAATGGAAGCAATAAAAGCAAACGAGATCAACGAGATCATTCGTGCTCAGATCGAGAATTTTGACGCGTCGATGACCGTTGCCGAGGTCGGTACAGTCATCAAGGTCGGCGACGGTATCGCCGAGATCTATGGCCTGGAAAAGGTCATGGCCGGCGAGCTGCTGGAATTCGACCATGGCGTCCGCGGCCTCGCTTTGAACCTTGAGGAAGACAAGGTCGGATGTGTGCTCTTCGGCGATTTTCAAAAGATCAAAGAGGGCGACGAGGCCAAGCGTACACGCCGCATCATGAGCGTACCCGTTGGCGATGCTCTGGTCGGCCGCGTGGTCGACGCTCTCGGCAATCCGATCGATGACGGCGGCGAGATCGTGACGGACACCTACTTTCCGGTCGAGCGTATCGCTCCCGGGATCATCGACCGTCAGCCGGTGAAAGAGCCGCTCCAGACAGGTCTCAAGGCCATCGACTCGATGGTGCCCATCGGCCGCGGCCAACGTGAGCTGATCATCGGCGACCGCCAGACCGGTAAGACGGCTGTTGCGATCGACACGATCATCAACCAGAAGGGCAAAGACGTTATCTGCGTTTACGTCGCGATCGGCCAAAAGGCCTCGACCGTTGCTCAGGTCAAGCAGAAGCTTGAGGAATTCGGCGCGATGGATTACACCATCATCGTCAACGCCTCGGCCTCTGATCCCGCGGCCATGCAGTTTCTCGCCCCTTACTCGGGATGCGCGATGGGAGAGTACTTCCGCGACAACGGTCGCCACGCACTAACGATCTACGACGATCTTTCGAAGCAGGCCGCTGCGTATCGCGAGATCTCGCTCTTGCTCCGCCGTCCGCCGGGCCGCGAGGCATATCCGGGCGACGTTTTCTATCTACACTCACGCTTGCTCGAACGTGCGGCAAAGATGTCCGACGCGCGCGGCGGCGGTTCGTTGACGAGCCTGCCCATTATCGAGACGCAGGCTGGCGATATCTCGGCCTACATTCCGACCAACGTTATCTCGATCACGGACGGCCAGATCTTTTTGGAATCCGACCTGTTCAACTCGGGCGTTCGTCCGGCTATCAACGTGGGTAACTCCGTTTCCCGCGTGGGCGGTTCGGCACAGATCAAGGCCATGAAGCAGGTTGCCGGCACGCTGCGTATCGACCTCGCACAGTTCCGCGAGCTCGCGGCATTTGCGCAGTTCGGCTCGGATCTCGACAAATCGACGCAGGCCCAGCTCGAGCGCGGCCGTCGTCTGACCGAGATCCTCAAGCAGCCGCAGTACAAACCTATGGAGGTCGAGGACCAGGTCATGATCATCTGGGCGGTCACCAATGGCCTCGCCGACGACGTCGAGGTCGAGGACCTCAAGCGGTTTGAGGAAGAACTGGACAAGTTCATCAAAGAATCGCACCCGGCCGTTATCAACACGCTTCGCGAGAAGCGCAGCATCGACGACGACCTGAAGGCCCAGATGAAGGAGGCCGTTGAGGACTTCAAAGCGACGCGTTGGGAGACGGCTGCGGCCGCGGCGGCCGCGTAAACCGTGACAGGTAAACCGTGACGAGTTCTTACTTGTCACTTGTCACTTGTCACTTGTCACTGAACTATGCCAAGTCTTTTGGACATGCGCCGGCGTATTAAGTCGGTCAAGAACACACAGCAGATCACCAAGGCCATGAAGATGGTCGCCGCCGCGAAATTGAAACGCGCTCAGGACCGCGTGACGGCATCGCGTCCGTATGCGGGCAAGATGAGCGAGGTCTTGGGCGGCCTGAGCGGCAAGGTCTCGGGCGAATTCTCGCATCCGCTGCTCGACGAGCGCGGCGACAGCAAATATCTGGTCGTTCTCATCAGTGCCGACAAGGGGCTGGCGGGTGCGTTCAACGCAAACGTGATCAAGGCGACACAGGCGTTCCTGAATGAGAACACCGGCAAAGAGGCTTCGCTAATGGCCGTCGGCCGCAAGGGCCGCGACTTTTTTAAACGCCGCGAGATCGAGATGACCGACGAGTACATCGGCCTGACCGGCAGCGGGCAGGTCAACCATGCCGACGCGGTCGAGATCGCCAATAAGATCATCGCGAAGTTCACCGAGGACGAGTCGATCGATAAGGTCTTTGTCGTGTTCACGGAGTTCAAGACTGTGCTGTCACAAAAGCCGGTCATCCAGCAGCTTCTTCCCATTCCTAAGGCCGAAGCTGAGGAGGGCGAACAGGCCGGAGCCGAGGCCGAATATATTTATGAGCAGCCCGCGGCCGAGATCTTCGGTAAGCTCCTGCCCAAGCAGGTCGAGACGCAGATCTACCGCGGTATGTTAGAGTCGGTCGCCAGCGAGCAAGGCTCGCGGATGACGGCGATGGATTCCGCGTCAAAAAACGCCGGCGAGCTCATAGACACGCTCACCCTGAACATGAACCGCATCCGTCAGGCCGCGATCACCAAAGAGATCATCGAGGTCGTCAGCGGCGCTGCGGCGGCGTAGTTCACGGATCTAACCGATTTCCAAAACAAAAGAGCTGCTGCGTTGGTACGCAGCAGCTCTTTTGCCGTTTCCTCGACGGTGTTACTGAAAATCGAACATCACGGCATTAACCGGCTTATCGGCCGCGAGCCCGAACTCGAACGCCGCCATGCCCGCGGTTGAACGGTTGATGTACCAAGTGCCGCCGCGATAGACAGCGGCATCGGCGCGGCCGTCGCCGTCATAGTCGGCAGGCACAACCGTATCCGACCCGACGCCGAAATTGATGTACATCGGCTGTCCATTTGAGGACTGCTTGATGTACCAGACGCCGTTCCTGAATGCCGCCAGATCGTCAGAACCGTCGCCGTCATAGTCCGCCACGACCCGCCTGTCGCCGACAATGCCCCATTGTTCATAACGGGCCGTGCCATTCGAGCTTTGACGGATATACCACGTCGAATCTGACTGCCTGAATACGGCTGCATCCTGCTTACCGTCACCGTCAAAGTCACCGGGAACGGCAACATCTCCCGCGACACCCCATGGGATCCTCGTAAAGTCCGATCCGGGCTGTGACGAGGGACGATAGTAGAATTCCCCTCCGTTCCGAAAAACGGCTACGTCGGCTCGTTCGTCACCGTCCCAATCCCCGACGACCGAAGGTTTGTCGCCTGTGCGTCCAAACTGCTCGATCTGGAAAGAGCTGTCAGAGCTGCGGAGGATATAGAACTTCGCCCGATCAGGGTCTGCTTCTTCGCGCCATACGGCGATGTCTGTCTTTCCGTCGCCGTCATAGTCGGCGGCTGCAGGGTGGTCCGTTTCGATACCCCACTCCGTCACGTATGTGGTGTCGTTTGAACTGCGGCGAATGTACCAATAGTTGGACGCCGGGTCGGGCATTGGCCGGAACACGCCGAGGTCCGCCCGCCCGTCGCCGTCGAAATCATACTTGGTCTTGCCCACGGCAAACTCGGTCGGAATGAACCGTGCCGAACCTACGCCGCCGTTCGGTGTGGCCCCGTTTATTGTAAGCGTCGATACCTGCGCCCCGGCAGTCGTGAACGGGCCTTTTATCATGCGATTGGGCGCACCGGCTACGCATCCGCTTAGGACGACCGTCGAGCTGTCAGCACTCCATGTCAGATCTCCGCAGCCCGTGTAATCGCCCGGCATCGTAAGTGTCTGGCCCGACGCTCCCGGCTGAAATGGCGCATTGACCGTTCGCACGATCTTGTCGAATGGCGTATTGACTATCAGTATCGCCTTTTGTCCATCGGGTGCGATCACGATAGTGACTAGCCCCGTGTTGCTGGGAATGGTCTGCGAAGTAGACGTTTCGCTGAACGGCGCATCGTAAGCGAATATCGATGAACCGACCGACTGCTGATGGGTCACCAGCAGTTTGTTGCCGTCTGGCGTGATATCTATCGTGCCTGTAGGGCTCAATGTTGCCGGCATCGTGAAGGCGATCGACGTGTACGGCGCATCTATGACCGACACCCCGACGGTAGATCTGACAAACGCGCGTCCGCCGCGGTCGATTACGATGGAACGCGTCTGGTCATTGACCGTCGCCGGCAGCGTGATCGAGCTAACCGTCGACGACGCGTCGAATGGAGCGTTGATGACGCAAAGCTTGTTCCCGTCGATAGCCAGGGCATGTGTCAGTTGGGGCCCTGCGACCAGGGCGTCCATTCCGGCGCAGTGGCCGGTCGTCGGTATCGTCGACAATAAGGTGCCGGTCGACGGTTGCACTACAAAGACGCGAGCGCTTCCGCTGTCGGCGACCAATGCCGTGTCATTCCCAATATAAGCGACGCTGCGCGGCACCGCGTTCGCTGGCAGGCCCGACACCGGCACCTGATCTGTTGGTGCATCCATCGGATCTGGGAACAGCACGGACTGTCGGGTCGCCGTGGCCGTAGTGACCACTAATGCGCTCGACGGCAGGCCGCTTCCCGGCGAAGCTGATGGTGACGGACTCGGCTCCGGTGTAGGCGTCGCTGTCGGCGTTGGTGTTGGTGTTGGTGTAGGCGAAGGTTCGCCCACATCTCCCAGGAGCCGCGTGACTGCATACCGATTACTGGCCGTACCGGCGATGACCACACGGCCGCCCGAGTCTAGAGCCGCGTCCCTGCCCGTATCGACCCCTGAACCCGTGTCGAAGTCGATCGTTTGGACCCCATCGCCGCTGAATGTCGTGTCGAGTCCGCCATTTGGGTTCACCCTGGCCGCCGCGAATTTAGGGTTCACGCCGCCGGCGCCGCCCGTTAGCAGGATCTTTCCATCAGCCTGGATCATGCCCGCCCTCGCAAAGTCGTCGCCAAGAACATTCACGTTAAAGCGGCCGGTTCCGTTGAAGGTCGTGTCGAGCGACCCATCCGTGTTGTATCTGGTCGCGTTCATATCCTGCGCAAAGAATCCAAACGCGATGAGCTTTCCGTCCGTCTGAAGTGCGAGGTCCAGCACCTGCCCGACTCCGGCGGTGTTAACGCGCCCGTCTTCGTCAAATGTTGGATCGAGTTGGCCCGTCTCCGTGAATCGCGCTATGCCATAGCTGCACGAACCTGAAGCCCGGCAGCCGCCGGCAACGATCTTACCGTCCGGCTGAAGTAATACCGCATCGGCCGTATGGTCTGTGCCGGCAAACGTGTCATATTGAAAGACGAGAGTTCCCGGCCCGGCTATACCGTTGCCGAAACCGTTGTCAGACGTGCCGTCAGCGTTATATCGCTGCAATCGGGCCTGCCCATCGGAAACACCCGAGACCTGCGACCCTGCGACAATGATCTTGCCGTCCGGCTGGATCACGACATCAGCGGTGGACTGCATCAGAGCCAGGGCCCAACCATCTCCACCGCCGAACGTGGTATCGAGAGAACCGTCCGTATTGAATCGGGCGATAAAACCAATAGTGCTCGGTGCCTGCGTCGTCCCGACCACGACCAGTTTCTGGTCCGGCTGGATCGCAACGGCATTTGCCGCGTCAAAGCCGGTGGCTCCGGTCGCAAAATGTGCAAGCGCGATACCGTCGCCGGAGAAGGTCGTGTCCAACGAGCCGTCGGTGTTATAACGGACGATCCCGGCATCAACACTCGGCGTGCTTGCCGCCTGACCTACAACGACGATCTTACCGTCGGCCTGAATGGTCATCCCATTGCCGGCATCGTTGCCAAAAGCCCCGACATCTGTGGTTACCATACCGGTACCGTTAAAGGTCGTATCGAGGTCGCCGGCCGCCTCCGGCGCGTCGGCAGCGGCGGTCGATGCCGTTAACTCAGCAAAACTTACCGTTAGAATAATGAGCAATAAGGTTGGGATCAGGCACGCAGCCGCGATCCGCCAGTTGGTTGTTTGTCCACGCATTTGCAAAACTCCTTGAATTTGAATGTTCGATTGCCACCTCTATATGCGTTACTATCGGGAAGATTAGGACAAATTAGTCGAGACGCCGTCCAGTTTCTATCAGGATTGGTTTGTCGGAGCCTGATTTTTGTTGTAGGATACCGTTCGTTCACATCAGGACAGCAGACGCAGTTTGTTTTGCTTTTGGATCTTTAGCTACACCATCTTCAAATCGGAGGAAACTATGGGAATCTTGGCAATCTTAGGCTGGCTTCTGGCCGTGATCGGAATGATCTGGCTGGTCGTTACGGCAATACAAACGGGAACGAACACGGGTGAGAAAGTGATCTGGGCACTCGTTAATTTCTTCTGCCAACCGCTGGGCGGCATCATCTTTTACGTGGTCAGGAAGCAGGGCCTTTATCCTCTTCTGATGGTCATCGTTGGCTGGATCCTGCTCGTCGC
>CAZWSK010000116.1:0-7800 GCA_964636445.1 uncultured Chloracidobacterium sp. | reverse complement strand
CGCGCGCTTTGTGTTTTTTCGCAATATGAGCAGGTTTCGTCCGAAATCGCGTTTTGTCGAGTATTTATGGCCCATTGGTCGCACATAAACCCCGTATAGCGCACATATAAACCCTCGATTGGTCGAATATAAATCCCGGATTGGTCGAATGTCCGATAGGCCATTTTCGTCGCCCAAAGGGCCTCTCATCGACGGCGGGTCCGGATGTGTCCTGCTGATGGTGTCGGCGGTCATGATGGTGTTGATGACGGCTTTGAAACTGCTGATGGCGGGCGGATGTTTTTGATGGCGGCGTTGATGGTCTTTATGGGCGCGTTGATGTTCTTGATGGCCGCTCCGCTTTGCTGATGGTCTGGCGATTCTATTCCAAGAGTCCGGAGTCTTGAATCTGGAGTCTTGAGCAGGCGGTCGGGCGGCAAGAGCCGCGGGCAGCCGGTCGCTTGCTCCAGTCGAGCGGGCAAGCGCGGGCTAGCTTTTGCCGCCGGTCTTTTCTTCGAGGCGGATGTCGGTGATCTGGATGTCTTTTTGGACGGCTTTGAGCATGTCGTAGATGGTCAGGGCGGCGATGGAGATGGCGGTGAGGGCTTCCATTTCGACGCCGGTCTGCGCGTTGGTGACGGCCTCGGCTGTGAGGGCGACGCCATAGTCGGTGATCTCGGCGGTGACGTTGACCTTTGAGAGGTTGAGCTGGTGGCAGAGCGGGATCAGCTCGGATGTTCTTTTAGCGGCCATGATGCCGGCGATGCGGGCGATCTCTAAGGGCGAACCTTTGGGAGTTGACTGAGTTTGCAGAGTTTGCAGAGTTTCGGAGTTTAACAGAACGCGGCCCGATGCGATCGCGCGGCGGGCGGTGACGGCTTTCGCCGAGACGTCGACCATCTTTATCTTCCCGGCGTCGTCCAGATGTGAAAGTTCGCTCATAGATATTTGATCTCCACGACGTTTCCAATCTTATAGCTTTCACCGGCGGGGATAAAGATAAGGGCTTCCGCGCGGGAGAATGAGACCAAGTCGGAGGAGCCTTGGGTGCGGATGGGCATTGCGATCAGGCGGCCGGCAGCGTCGGTCTCGAGCCGTGCGGCGGCGTAGGTATCGCGATCTTTGGCGGCTTTGACGTTGGAGCCGGCAATAGCGGTGCCACTTTTGAGGTCAGTGGCTGAGGCACCCTGCATCAGCATCAGGGCCTTGCGGACGAAGAGATGAAAGGTAACCGCCGCCGACACCGGATTGCCGGGCAGCCCAAACACTAGCGTATTGCCGAGGCGGGCGAAAACGGCGGGCTTGCCGGGTTTGAGGCGGACCTTCTCGAAGAAGATCTCGGCCCCCAGTTCTGTCAGCGCGAGTTTTGTAAGGTCATACTTTCCTACCGACACGCCGCCCGTCATGATCAGCACGTCGGACGTTTTGATCGAATTTGAAATTTGAGATTTAAGATCTAAAAGGTCGTCACCAGCCATCGGGAGCACAATCGTCTGGGCGCCAAAGCGGCGGGCGAGGACGTCGAGCATTACGGAATTTGAATTGCGGATCTGATCCTTGCCGGGCTTTTTGCGGATGTCGACGATCTCGGTGCCTGTGCCGAGGATCGAGACACGAGGGCGTTTTGCGGTCTTTACCTTGGCGTAGCCGAATGACGCGAGCGTGGCGATCATGTTTTCGGTGATGATCTCGCCAATTTTGAATATGACCTTACCGCGCTTGATCTCAGCGCCGCGGCGGACGACGGACATGCCCTTTTTCACGGGTTCGAATACTTCGACCACGCCGTCCGACTCGCGTGTGACCTCGACCCGCTGTACAGCGTCGGCACCGGCGGGTACTCGCGCGCCGGTCATGATGCGAACGGCCTGGCCGCGTTTTAATTTGCCGTCCCAGCCGCGCCCGGCGGCGGACTCGCCGACGACCTTTAGCTCAGTGGGCGGCGACGCGAGGTCTGCGGCGATCACTGCATAGCCATCCATCATCGATCGGTCGAACGGCGGCAGGTCGGTGTCGGCCTTGATAGGCTCGGCGAGGACGCGGCCGACCGAATCCGCGAGCGGAATTTTTTCGGTGCCGATAGCGGGCGTATTCGCCGCGATCAGTTTGAGGGCCTTTGCGATCGGGATCATTGGACGGCGCTAACCTGACACTTCGAACGGCAGGTGATAAACTTCTCCTTTGTTCTCAATACTAACCGATTATTAGAGAGGGAAATTAATTACTGTGATCGAATTTCAGTTAACAGAAGAGCATATCGCGCTGCAGAACACGGTCCGCGAATTTTGTGCGGGCGAGGTCGCCCCGTATATCAAAGAGTGGGACGAGAAGTCGTATTTTGAGCCGTCGGTATTCAAAAAGATGGCCGAGCTCGGGCTGCTCGGCGTTTGTATTCCCGAGCAGTACGGCGGAGCGGGATTTGACTATATCTCGCTGGGGCTCGTGTGCGAGGAATTGGAGGCGTGCGACACGTTCTTGCGTGTGGCGATGTCGGTGCATGTCGGCTTGAACTCGCTGAGCGTCTATTCGTGGGGAACTGAGGAGCAGAAGCAGAAATACCTCGTGCCGCAGGCAAAGGGCGAGAAACTCGCGACGTTCGGGTTGACCGAGCCGAACGCGGGCAGCGACGTCGTCGGAATGCGCTCGACCGCTCGCCGCGATGGCGACGATTGGATATTGAACGGCGAGAAGATGTGGATCTCGCTGGCTGATGTCGCGGACCACTTCCTGTTTTTCTGCTGGACCGATCTTGAGAAGCAAAAGGCGCGCGACCATAGCGGTATTTCGTGCTTTATCGTCGAGCGGACGATGCCCGGATTTTCGAGCGGGACCATCCACGGCAAGCTCGGGATAAAGGCAGGGAACACCGGGTACTTTTCCTTGCAGGACGTGCGCGTGCCGCACGCGAACATGCTCGGGCAGGAAGGCGAAGGATTCAAGATCGCGATGTTTTCATTGGAGAACGGCCGCTACACGGTCGCGAGCGGTGCGACGGGCGTGATCCGAGCGAGCCGCGATGCGTCGGTCGCCTATGCGAACACACGTGAGGTGCAGGGGCAGCCGATCGCAAACTTCCAGCTCGTAAAACAAAAGATCGCGGAGATGGAGGCCGACTATCAGATGTCGCATCTGCTATGGCTGCGTTGCGGCTGGCTGAAAAATGAAGGAATGCACTCGGCCAAGGCTGCATCGCTCGCGAAGTGGCAGGCGACAACGCGCAGTGAAAAGGCCGCGTCGATGGCGATCGAAGTTCACGGTGCCAACGGCTATACGAACGATTATCCCGTCGAGCGTTATCTCAGAAACTGCAAGGCCGCGGTGATCTACGAGGGAACTCGCGACATTCACACCCTGATGCAGGCCGATTGGGCGCTTGGGCTGAAAAAGGAAAAGGCGGCACGCGTTACGCTGCCGCCGTATCGTCCTGACGCGAAAGGTATCGCGGGATAATTACTTCGCCGTGTTCGTGTTTGCGGGCTGAGCCTGCTTTACGGCGTCAAAATCGGGCATCTCGTTGGTGAGCTTCCACTCACCGTTTTCCTTAACGAAAACGAGCTTGATGCCTGTCGGATACTTGTCGGCCTTGAACGTCACGACCGCCCGGTCGCCCGTGATCGTCTCGTTCGAGGCCTCACAGGTCTTGCCCGCGATCTTGTCGGCCTTTAGGAACTCGGTCAGCGACTTTACCTTCTCCGCCTTCATATCGGCCTCAAATTCTTTTAGACTCGCCTCCGAATAGACCTTTCGCAGAGCGGCCTCGTCGTTCTTGGCCCAGGCGTCGCAATAGGCCTTGATAACCGGCGTCATCGTGGGGGCATTGTTCTTTGCCTCCTCTGCCGGTTTCTTGGTCGTCTCGAGCGGATTGTTGGTATTGGTGGTGTTAGCGTTTGTCGCTGTGTTCGTGGTCGTGTTCGTGGTGGTGCCGCCGCAGCCGAGCATCGCGATGCTGATCAGCGTGACAGCCGTCACTGTAGATATACGTGTCATAACTGCAAAATCTCCTAACTAGATCAAAGTCAAGAGTATAATAGACTGCAAAAAATGAACAAAACTGCCGAGACCGAACTGCATCGCCTTTTCCTGATCGAACGGCTGCCCGAGCCGCTTACGCCGGCGAGCAGCCATCTGCAGATATTCGACGGTTATATCCCGAACACACGTCTGAGGCTGCGCCAAGTGCGCGATCCGTATTCGAATACGTGGACGCGTATGCTGCAGCAGCGGTTTACGACCCACGACGATGACCTCGCCGAGTTAAAACTCGCTGAGATACATCTCGACGAGGCGGAGTTTGGGGTGCTCGAACATCTCGCTACGAGCGAGATCAGGAAGAACAGGTACTTTCACGAATTCGACCTCGTTTCCGTCGCTTTTGACGTATATCTCGGGCCGCTGTGGGGCCTGAATACGGCGAGGGTCGATTTTCAGGACCGGGACGAACTTGATGCTTTTGTGCCGCCGCCTTTTGCCGTTTACGAGGTCACGAACGACCCGTTCTTCGACGGAGCTAACCTCGTGGGCCTCCAATTTGCAGATGTGCAGGCAGAGGTATCGCGCCTGGGAGCGCTCCAGGCCGCGATAGATATTCCTGACGAATAACTACTGAGCGAGCCTGAGCGGCGGTATTTCCAGTTTCGGAGGCACTATTCGCTGAGGTGTCGCAGGAAGAATATTCTGCCAGCGAGTGCTGTCCTCGAGGAGCCGTTCGATGTCGCCGACCGGCAGCGGTTTCGAGAAAAGGTAACCCTGGCCGTACTCGCAGCCGAGGATCCGGAGCTGGTGGAACTGGTGGATAGATTCGATACCCTCGGCAACCACTTTAAGATTCAGAGCTTTGGCGAGTGCGATGACGGTGCGGACGATCTCGCCGTTTTCCGTGTTCTCTTCCATTGCCGACACGAACGACCGATCGACCTTTAGCAGGTCGATAGGAAAGCGGTGCAGATAGCTGAGGCTGGAATATCCTGTGCCAAAATCATCGATCGAGATCCGAACGCCGGTTTCCTTGATCTGTTTGAGCATGAGGATGGCGGTCTCGGCGTTTTCCATGACCGCGCTTTCAGTGAGCTCGAGTTTAAGACTCTCGGGCGGAATGCCGGTCTCGGATATGACGGTCGTGATCTGCTCGACCAGGGCCGGATGGCCGAAGTGCTTGCCTGACAGGTTGACCGCGATCGTAAGCGGCCTCGCGTTGTCAAAACGCTTTTGCCACTCGACGATCCGCGAACAAGCCGAGTGCAGGATCTGCACCGTCATCGGAATGATCAGACCGGTGCTTTCGGCGATCGGGATGAACTCATTCGGCGGTACAAGTCCGCGCGATGGGTGATTCCAGCGTACCAGCGCCTCGAATCCGTTCAGAGTCGCGGTATCGAGCTCGATGATGGGCTGGTAGAAGAGTTCGAACTCGCTCCGCTCTATAGCGAATCGAAGATCGGTCTCCAACTGCAGCCTCGTGACGGCCCTGACATGCATCTTTTGGTCAAAGATGACGTAGTTCTCGGGATTCTCCTTCGAGTAATACATCGCGATGTCGGCGTCGCGGAGAATATCCTCGGCCTCGGGGTACCTCGAGTTGCCGTAGGCGATGCCGATCTTGGCAGATGTAAAGACCTGCCGGCCGTCCAGCGTGTAGGGCTCGGCGAGGCGTTTTGCGAGACGGTCTGCGAATGCGGTCGCCTCGTCCCGGTTTAGCAGGTCGGTAAGGATAATGCCGAATTTATCACCGCTGAAGCGGGCCGCCATGTCGTCCTCGCGGATCACGCTGGCCAGGCGTTTGGCGACGTTCTTGATCAACCGGTCGCCCATAGAGTGCCCAAGGCTGTCGTTGATCGTCTTGAAGTTCTTGAGATCGAGGAAAAGGACCGCAAAATTGCTCTCGGCGTCTTCGCGGCTCGCCTGAAGCAGGCCCTTGAGGGTGTCGAGAAAATAGTTGCGGTTGGGCAGTCCCGTGAGTGCGTCGTGATAGGCGGCGTGGCGAAAGTTCTCGTGGCTTTCCTGCAGGGCTTCGCTGCTGCGGGTGAGTTCTTCGACGTAATGCTTAAGTTCCTGGACGTGTTCTTCCGCTTGCTCGGCTCGCTCGCGTTCGGCGTGTTTGGCTTTCTCGATGGTCTTCTTCAGGTCCTCGACAAACCGTCTGAACGTCAGATATATCACGCCGAAGAAGGCAACGACCGCGGCGATCAGAAAGATATTGACCGACTCAAGGGCCTCCAGGACAATGCCTGCGACGACCGCGCCGGTGAGATAGATAATTACAGCGCTGAAGCAGTTGTCCGTCCATACCTTCCAGAACTGGAGGTTCTTCTTGAGCGACGAATATAATGCCACCAAGACTGAATTCACCGCGAAAAGCGACATGGACAGAGCGCCGAGCATCAGTACAAAGCTCGTCGTATCCTCACGTTCAAGGATCAGCTGAACGGGGAAAACATTACGGATGACCATCGCAGCGAATAATACCGAAACGGCGGCGATCTCGACGTTTGCCACGATGGTCTTGGCGCTGATGGCGACGCCTTTTCGGCGAATGTTGAGCGCCGCGATGAGAGTCTCGACAACCGCCAGAAGCAGAGCGATCTCACCGCCATAGATGAGAAGCGCAAGCATTATCAGGCCGTCAGAGATCGTAAGGTGCAGGTTGACGCGCGGCAATTGGATGCGTAGGTAACAGCTGCAGAATATGGTCAGGAGGGACAGCGTCAGCACGCCGGCGTTCATTTGTTCAACGGAAATACCCAGGCATGCCCAGACGAGCGCACCGATCGCGACGGGCGCGAGGGCGGCGATGAACAGGTTTATAGCTTTGTCTTTTGGAAACGACAACATCAAATGTAATTGCCGAGGAGCGTGGAGAAGTCGATAGGGCTGCCGGAAAGAGACGGCCGGCATCTAGACAGGCGTGTCGGACGAACGCCGGCACGTTTCTATTCTAGATGAGAGAGCATTCTTTTACAACAAAAATCTTTCAAACCGTTTAAAAAAACGCGAGGGCCGTATGACCCCCGCGTTTCCCTTCAAATACGTCGTTCATGAAATAGCCCATCTATTGCATGCCCGGCGTATTGTCCCCACTTGCCATGATCAGGTTGCTCATCGCTTGGGCAGAGTCGCCGACGATGATGCCGTCGCTCACCAGAATGCCGTCGCTGACGAGGATACCGTCCGCGATCGGGAAGTAGTTGGTCATCTGCGGTGACGAGCTGAACAGGATGTTCGAGTTGTAGAGCGTCGAACCGCGGCGGATCGTGGAATATCCGCTCGCCGGCGCGCCGCTCTCGAGCACTACACCGTCGCTGACAATGATGCCGTCCCCGACGATGATGCCGTCGCTGACCAGGATGCCGTCACCCACAATGATGCCGTCGCTGACCAGGATGCCGTCGCCGACGATGATGCCAAGGCCGTAGACTCCTTGATATTTCATTATCAGGTCTGTTCCGGTCATCGCACCATAGCTCGGCAGGATGCCGCCGGCCCACTGGAACCGCGTTCCTGAGATCGTCGAGACGTGCTCGGGAATGTCATTGGTCGTGAGCAGAGGCGTACCGACGGGTGTCGGGTCGGGCAGGTCCTGACGGATGAGGCGAGCGATGCGCACCGCACCCTCAACGTTGAGCTGTCCCGCGCCCTGCTCGAACATATTCGCTCCCGCGATCGGCTGGGCCGTATACTCGAGCAGCATCTTGATCATATTCGGCGTGAGCTTCGGATTTGCCTGCAGCAGGAGAGCAGCCGTGCCGCTGACGATAGGCGTTGCCATCGACGTGCCTGAGAGGTACGACATCGTCACGGAGTCATTGTTCGAACCGGTCGGATACA
>CAZWSK010000115.1:0-7865 GCA_964636445.1 uncultured Chloracidobacterium sp. | reverse complement strand
GCGTCGCGTGCGAACGCGTATTCCTGCCGGACGGTGAAGAATTACGTGAATACGAGCGCACCGGCACGCCGTTAATGTCGCTTGAGACGCAGTCGAGGGTGAAGGATTTCGATGTGGTCGCCTTCACGATCTCGTTTGAGACAGACTACCTGAACATGGCGCGGATGCTGCATCTCTCGGGCATTCCCGTGTGGGCAGAGAAACGCACGCATTTTGATCCCCTTGTTATCATGGGCGGAGCCGCCTCGTTCCTAAATCCCGAGCCGATCGCCGAATTTACGGATGTGATCGCTGTTGGAGAGGGCGAGATCCTCGCTTACCAGCTGATAGACACGATCTTTGAGAACGAGACTAAGGACGACATTCTGCTCGAACTTGCTCGTATCGGCCGGGGATTCTACGTGCCATCGCTCTACGACGTGATCTATAACGACGACGGTACCGTTTTTGATTATCTGCCGAAACAGCCCGGTGTCCCAAAACGTGTGGGCCGCGCCTTGGCGGCGGTCAATCCAAAGGAAGGTACGCTGCGGCGTGCGTTGAAACGGGGCGAAACTGAGCTTGCTGAGTTTCTCATCGATCAGGACACCTTCTGTCCGTCGACGTCTGTTTGGTCGCCCGGGGCGGAGATGGGCGACAGGCTGCTCGTCGAGATATCGCGCGGCTGCTCGCAGGGTTGCCGGTTCTGCTGGGCCGGATATAACTATTACCCGCCGCGCGTCGTGCCGGCCAAAGACATACTCGCAAAGGCCCGCGAATGGCGTGGCCGCACCGATAAGATCGGCCTCGTCTCGACCGCCGTCTGCGATCATCCCGAGATATCGACCATTCTGCGCGAATTACGCGCGATGGACTATCGCATCTCGGTCTCGAGCCTCAGACTCGACCAGATCTCGGACGAATTGCTTGACGCCCTCGTAGAGTCAAAGGACCAACAGATCGCCGTCGCTCCCGAGACAGGCAGCGACCGGCTTCGACGCGTGATCAACAAAAATCTCACCAATGACGAGATCGTCGACATCTGCGGTTCCGTTTTCGATCGCGGCATGCTGACGATCAAGCTCTACGTCATGGTCGGCCTGCCGACAGAAACGCAGGAGGACCTCGACGAGATATTCATCCTCGCAGAACGCATCAAAGACCGAATGCTCGAGTCGGGAAAGAAGTTCGGCCGGGCCGGAAAGATCATCGTGTCGCTAAATGGCTTCGTACCCAAGCCGAATACGCCGCTGCAATGGGACGCCATCTGTGACGAACGCGAGCTAAAACGCCGCATCAAGTACGTCTGTAAAGGCCTCAGCCGTATCCCGAACGTCGAGGTAAGATTCATGTCGGCAAAGATCGCTCACGAACAGGCCCTTTTCTCCTCCGGCGACCGCACGGTGGCCACGGTCATCGACGCCGCGGCGCGCAATGGCGGCGATATGCAAAAGGCGCTGAACGAAACAGGCGTCGATCCCGCATTCCATACCTCACGCGACCGCAGTTATGACGAGTTCCTGCCGTGGTCGATCGTCGATAGCGGCCTATCGTTCGAGTTCCTCAAGACCGAACATGAAAAGGCCCGAGAGTCGCTCTCGAGCCTTCCGTGTCCTGCTGTAGAAAAATGTACGACCTGCGGCGTATGCCCCTCGACCTGGCTCGCGGACGCGCCCGAGGCCCTTGTCCAGATCCAGCCGGCGAAGGTCCGCGCCGCTCTCGCGGCAGCCTGATCACTCGCTCATCGAATCCATCAAAAATCCTGTCGGCGTCGCCGTGTGGTCAAATCGGAAATTGTAGGTGTAGATCCCGAACGGCAGCAGATTCACCTGCTTTGAATAGACAACGTGCGCGGTAAGTGCGTTGCCCTTTTGCCTGACGTCTATCACGGCATCGGGCGGGATATTGTTGCGGTGGACCGATTGAGCGATCCTCGCCTTTACATTGTCGACCGGGCTGACCTTTCCGGGCAGCGCCAAGCCCTGCACGACTGCGGTCATCATATCAGTCCTGAGGCTCTCCGCAGCGTATGCGACCGGCACGTAGTTGTATCCCGCATGCGCGATAAGCATCAGCACAACGAGGATAATTGTGAACTTGACCGCCGCGCTTCCGCGCTCACCGTGGCGAACTGTAGCTATCTGATCCATTTCTTAGCTCCTGAAAGTGATCACTGCAGGGCTCAGGCCCATTTCTTCAGGCAATTTCTGAGGACACTAGCGAGTAAATTCTGTGGGATGTCGGTACCGCTGACTATGACCGGCTTGCCGACGCCGCGCAGCAGCACGAATTGTCTGGAACCCGCGATCGTTTTCTTATCGCTGTCAAAAGACGCAACGGTCTCTTTAGCATCGATGTCGGCAAGCGTCGGCAAAGGGCCGACACGATGCACAACATCGTACAACAAGTTTACATCGTTCTCGTCACATAGCGCAAGAGCTTTTGAAAGCTCGGCCGCGTACAAAAGTCCGTACCCGACAGCCTCGCCATGACGCAGATATTTGTAATCGGTCACCCTTTCAAGCGCGTGGGCCAGGGTGTGGCCGAGATTCAGGATCTTTCGCGAGCTGCTGTCCTGTCGCCGCGTATCTTCAGCCGGATCCCCCGCAACGATCTTAGCCTTAAAGTCGACGTTCGCATATATTATATTTGAAATTTCAAATCTGAAATTCTTGTCTTCGAGATACTCTTCGCACCGATCGACCGGGTGGTTTGCAAGAAATTGAGATACGCGGCCAAGCTGCGCACTTCCCTGCAACACGGCATGTTTGACGACCTCGCAGAATCCCGCCGTTAATTCCCTTTGCGGTAATGTCCTCAAGACCTGTGGGTCGATCAGCACGCCCGCGGGATGGTGAAATGCCCCCACGAGGTTCTTGCCAAATCCTGTATTCACGCCCGTCTTCCCACCGACCGCCGCATCGACCATGGCAAGCAGTGTGGTCGGGATCTGCAAGCAACGCACACCGCGCATGTAAATACTCGCCGCGAAGCCGCCCAGGTCCCCGACAACGCCGCCGCCGAGAGCGATCACCGCATCGGTCCGCCCGAGTCCTGCCTTAGAGAAAGTCCCCAATGCCGCCTCTGCCGTCTTCAGCGTTTTATAGGCCTCACCGTCCTTCATCAAAAACCGCGAGACGGTAAAGCCTGCAGCGGTCAATGACGCCCCGACCGCGTCACCGTAGATTTTGAATACCGTCGGATTGGAAACGAGAATTATCCTGCCGCCGGAACTCTTCAGAACGGAAGAGGCCCAGCGGCCGGCAGAAGTGAGCGACGCCGTGCCCACAACAACGCGATACGAATGCCCGAACGAAGGGACCTTGACCGTGATCTGCTTCTTCACTTGTCACCTGTCACTTGTCACTTGTCGCGACTTCGGCCTTGACCATGATCCGCTTCTTACTTGTCACTTGTCACCTGTCACTTGTCACTATTTCAGCGGTATCGCCGAGGCGATAACATCCGCCAACCGGTGCGCCTGTTCATCGATCGACGCCTGGTCTTTGCCTTCGATCATCACGCGGGCCAGATTCTCGGTTCCCGAATATCGCAGCAGCAGGCGGCCGCTGCCGTCCAGTTCTTTCTCCATCTCGGCAGCGGCGGCGGCGATCTCGGGAACTTCGTCAAACGGGCGCTTTTCACCGACCTTTACGTTGACGAGTATTTGGGGATACTTTGTGAATCCCTCGACAGCCTGCGACAACGTAATTCCGCGCTCCACAACAGCTCGAAGCAGCATCAATGCCGTCATCATCCCGTCACCCACCAGGCTGATCTCAGGCAGGATGATGTGGCCCGATTGTTCGCCGCCGATCGCCGAGCCTGTTTTAAGGAGTTCCTCGAGCACGTATTTGTCGCCTACGCTCGTCCGGTCGAGCCGTATACCGATCGAATCGAGCGCCTTTTCGAGCCCGATGTTGCTCATTACGGTAGCCACTACGGTCGAATTTGCGAGCTTTCCGTGTTCTTTGAGATATCGCGCCATCACCCACATGGTCGCGTCACCATCGACAACGCTGCCTTTTTCGTCAACAAACAACGCGCGGTCGGCGTCACCGTCAAACGCCACTCCCACATCGGCGCCCGTCTCAAGGACCTTTGCCTGCAATCCTTCCAGATGCAGCGAGCCGCAGCCCTCATTGATATTTCGCCCGTCAGGCCGGTCATTGATCGCGATCACCTCGGCGCCCCGAAGCCGAAACAGCTCCGGTGCCAGCGCCGATGCGGCCCCATTCGCACAGTCCGTCACGATCCGCACTCCGCTAAGGTCGAGCCCGCCGGCTTTTTCGATCAGGTGTTCAACATAAGCTCTGGCAAACTCGTCCGCGTGCCGTTCGTCGCTTGCGGAGATCTCCGGCACCTCACGGCCAGCGGCCTCATAGACATTAGCCTCGATCATCCGCTCGATCGACGCGTCGATCTTCTTTCCGGACGGCGAAAATATCTTGATGCCGTTGTCTTGATACGGATTGTGTGACGCGCTGATAACGACACCGGCGTCGAACGAGCACCGGCCTGTCAGGTATGCGACGGCCGGAGTGGTTATCACCCCGCTCGACGTGCATTCGGCGCCGCCCGACGCAGCACCCGCACAGAATGCCGACTCAATGGCCGGGCCGGATTCGCGCGTATCGCGGCCCGTAATAAACCGCGGCTGTCGCCCCAGATTTTCGCCGAGATGCCTCGCAAGCGATTCGCCGATCGCAAAGACCGACCTGTCATCGAGCGGAAATTCACCTGCATGGCCGCGGATGCCGTCGGTGCCAAATAGTGCTTTCATAGTCGGAACCGCCTGCGTAAGCGGGCGGTCAGTTCCTTTCGTTATACCCTTCCACGCAGTACGCGGCAGGTTCATTGCGACGTTGATCGTTAGCTGGCCTAAGGGGCGTCGAACTGGCCGCCCGCTCACGCAGGCGGTCCTGACATGCGGGCCGGCGAAAACAAGTTATACCGCACCGGACCGCATCGCGACAAATCGGAACATCCATAACCATTCGTTGTATATGTCATAAAAATATCGAAAAGTGCTTGACAACCGCCGTGCGGATAAGAGAATCTTAACGTGCTGATACCTTACAGCTCTGTCAGGTAGTTTCCACACGATATCTCTTCCGAAGTTTTATTATGAGATCTGCTATTTTGTGTTCTATCGCCGCGTTGAGCGCGCTGCCTGTTGTCGCTCAAACCTCAGCCAAGCCCGAGTCCACGTCCGCCTCACAGCGCGTCGTCGTAACAAACACGATGCCGGCTCCAAAGCCTGCGGCGACGCCGGCCCCGAAATCTGCGGCAACACCGGCACCTCGGCCCGCAGCGTCGCCGGCGATGGTCAAGACGGCGGCTGCGACAGCGTCGAACACGGCGGCTCCTTCGGCCCCGGCAGGCAATCTCAATCCCAACGGGCTCGCCTTCGCGCAGCTCAAATCAAAGCTCGCCGAGGCACGACGTTACCTGACAATGCGTCCGCTCACGATCGCGTCGAGCGAGGCGACCACGGTCGTACCGACTAGTGTCGTCCGTATCGCCTTTTATGACGAGACCGCACGACAGATCGATTCGTACGTGATCTCAAAGGAGCAGTTCCTCCAGCACGGCCTTGCTACCATCGTTATCTCTTCGGCCGGCAAACAGCTCGTATCGAGGACCATCCGCGGCAACGGCGTGAACACGCCGGTCGTTATCACCGACCAGGCCAACCGTCAACACTTGCCGCTGATGGTCCAGTATCCGCGCGAAAACCGCGGTATTCTCCAGGAAATGGCCTATTACGTATCGAGCCACCCGCAGATGATCACGCCCGAGGTCGTAAATGCCGGCCGCTTTTACGTGCGTAATGTCATCGACGTCGCCCGCGAGCAGTTAAAGAAAAAAGGTTATTCGATCCAGCCAAAGGTAGCGGACAATGCGGAACGCCTGGCAACCGTCGAGCACGTCGACCATCTGCGCTTCCGCACCGAGCCGCACGCGAATATCTACAGCGACATCTTCACGCTCTACGCCATGAACGAGGGCCAGACGTATCGATACTCGGTCAGTTCAGCCGGTGCCGGCGGCATGGTCCAGATGATACCGTCCACCTATCGCATGGTCCGCAACCTGCACCCGAACGCAGGCCTGATGCCGGACTTTGTCGAGGGAATGCGCAACCACGTAAACGCCGCACAGGCCATGCTGCTCTACATGCAGATGACCTGGAACGACCTCATCCGCAACCCGACAGTCTTTAACGCCGTCCAAACCAAGATCGCAACCCAAGAGCAGCTAATGGCCGCCGGCTACAACTCAAACCCCGCCAAGCTCCCCGGCTACATAAACCGCGGCGGCGCCGGCTGGACCTACCTCATCCCGCGCGAAACGCAAATTTATCTGCAGATCTGGGATTCCCTCGAAAAAAACGTCCCGATGACACCGAGGAAGGAATAACGTCTCTCACTAGTCTTCGATTGGCCGTCTCAACGGAGTGGAGGGATATGGCTCATCAGATCTAAATACCTCTAGAACGCTATAGCCGCCGTCATTGTCACGGGTGACCAGTATTCGGTAATGGGACGCTTCTCGTCCGGAATCGCCGTCGAGAAAAACTAGCATTTGTGGTTTTCCGGGCACAAACTCATAACCGACCGGTACGATCGAGGTGGGAAATGGCCGCGGGGATTGAATCTCCGCAACAGCTGTTTCAAGAGCATTAACGTTAACAGACCTGATCACGGGATCGGCTAGCGCATACGCTTTTGAATAATCCCGGTCTACGAAAGCGGCCCTAGCAAACGAAGTTGCGACATCAATTCCGTCTTTCGGAGAATGTGGTGAATGAGTGACGGCGCAAGAGTTGACTGTCAGGACCACAAATGCGAAACAGATTGCCGCCCTCATCCTACTCTCGCTTTATCAAGCAGCCTTCTTTTCAACAGCTTCTTCCAACAACTCATGCATCAGCGTCTGATACGGCTTGTGCTTCTTGGTGGCGAGCTTTTGAATTTTCGAAAGCAAAGCAGGTGCGATCCTGATGGCGATCATTTGCTTTGCATTGCCGGTGGACGGACGGCCGATCCTGACCGCACGCTTTAGTTCTTCGCTCGTCGATTCAGGAATGTCCGAGAAATCTATCTCTTTATCCGAGATAGGCTTCTCGTTCTTTCTTTGAGGCGAGCCTTGCGCTGATGATTCGGATCGTTTCTTTACCACTTGTCAACCTCCTCAATGTGTAGACCGTCAACAATATTCGATCCTGATCGGATCTCCCGAGCCGTTTCCGCCGGTCCTCCTCTTCCGAGTGCGACACATCTTCCCAGTCCAGTCCGTTTTCGTCGCTGAAGATCGAAGCGGCCTCCTCGAAGGGTACGCCATGCTTCTCTAGATTCTTCGACGCCTTTTCAACGTCCCAGCTAAACATGCTATTAATGTATATACGTTATGTCAAGGGATTTCTCAGCAACGGCGCCAGAGCATCGGTCTTAGTGGTCAGTTTAAACCAAGTCGCGCGTCGTCATGAAAACCATCAACAAGGCGGATCGAACCATTAGAAACATCTACCTCGCCATCAGAAAATCGAACGCAATCATCAAGAACATCAACGCCCCATTAGAAACATCTCGGCTCCATAAACATCATGAAGATGGCGAACATCGCGAGGATCGCGCCGGGCCGCCGCCTGGCCTGAAAAGCCGGCTTGGACACGTGTGACGTCAAAGCCGAGGCCAAAGTTGAGCATTTTGCCCCAAAACGACTTTCGACCAATCGGGCATTTATATGCGACCAAACAGGGGTCCGGACCCGCGACAAAGGCCGTTTATCTTTGCGCTAAGTACTCATTCTCCTCGACAAACACGGCGTTTTAGCGAAATGTGAAACGTTTCACACTCAAAATGTGAAACGTTTCACATTTT
>CAZWSK010000114.1:0-7900 GCA_964636445.1 uncultured Chloracidobacterium sp. | reverse complement strand
TCGAATCGATGACGCCAAATCTGTCGCCGTCGCCGTCTGTCGCGAGCCCAAGTGTTAGGTCCTTTTCGACCACCGCTTTTCTGAGCTCGCCGAGGTGCTCTTCGCCCGGTTCCGGCGGTTGGCCCCCGAATGTCACGTCACGCCAGTCATGGATCGTCTCTACCTCGAGGCCATGATCGCGAAGCGCCTTATCGAGATAGCCCCGGCCGGTGCCGTAGATCGCGTCGTATGCGTAGCGGCCGTTTGCGGCGGCGATCGTGTCGAATCGGATCTTCGCCTTCAGGTCCTCAAGATACGCAGGCCTCGGGTCGTGATCTTCGATCGTTCCCCCATCAGCGTCGGCCGCGACCATTTCCGCCGCGATACCCGCCTCGATCTTGCCGGTCACTTCCGGCAGTGCGGGTGCTCCGTCCGCGGTCGAGAACTTGATCCCCTGATACTCCGGCGGGTTATGCGACGCCGTAAAGTTGAGTCCTCCGGCCGCGTTATTCGCACGGATCGCGTGGCTGATCGTCGGGGTCGGTGTCGGGGCAGTGCATTTTAGAACCCGAAAGCCTTTCTGCCTCGCCAGTTCAGCGGCGACATCGGCAAACTGCTCGCCCATGAATCGCGTGTCGTGACCGACGACGAGCGTTCTGCTGCCGCTCGCGTCTTCAGTTTTCAAATATCCGCAGACCGCTTCTACCACTCGACGCACATTTTGGAATGTGAACTCGTCTGCGATGATCGCTCGCCAGCCCGATGTTCCAAAGCGGATCGTCATTAGGTCCGAAAATTTTTACCGATTACTTCCGGCAAACCCGCAAGGTTAGAATATCAACCCCCTGTTTCCCTGAAGTGTCTGAAAGCATATCACAAACTTTAAGCATCTGTAAAGCAAAAATCGAGATTTTTCCACAGTCCATAACCTCCGTATTGTCAACAGTTAGTGACGTCAAGATGAGAATCGAGCGCAAATTGGCGCTTTAGTGGGGGCTACTATCTGCGGATAGTATTAAGCACGAGTGAGTCTGATTGTCTCTCCATGTTAAGCGCGCCGGAAACGCCATGCACCCGACGCACGCCTCAAAAAAGATTGCCGGTGGCAATATAAGAGATATAATTCGTAAGTCCAAACATCCTGAAAAAAAAGCGGTGTCTATATGACCCAAGAAATCAAACGAACGCTCCGCGCACTCGCTTTCTGTTGCGTACTGCTAATTTCCGTATCTCTTGTGCTTTTTCATGCTGCAGCACAGTCCGAGAATGCGGTCGACGTTCTACTCCGGCTGCCGGCCCCGCCCGCGCCGAATCCTGAGGCCATCTTTTACGGCCGCACGCGGCCAAAGGAGTTTTACGATAAGACACAGCCGCCTTCCGACAATGCTCCGATCGCGGACCTCATCGAATATTGGAGGGCGATCAGCAGCGAGGCAACCCGGCTGCGCTATAGTCCGACACTTTCAGAACGGACGTCAGCCCGGCTTTTGGAGGAGATCCAAAAAGATCCTAGAAAGCTAACGGAATTCCTTGGTGTACTCACGGAGGACGAGCGCACCGGCGACTTGGTCAAGGAACTCTACGATCGCAATTCAGGCGAGGACGGCTACAGCAAGGACGAGCAGATGCAGATCAGGCGTTGGCTTACTTTCCATACGTCACACTTCAGCCACGATCTCGAAAGGATGTCGCAGCGTGCAGGTGCCGATGGCGAAAACGTACGGGGAGAGGAGGAACTGCTTGCCCTGGCACGTGTCGATTTTAGTAAGGCGGAGCCCATCATAGACCGGTTGTATCTCGACTCTTCCAATCCGGTCGCTCAGGTGCTCGCCACATGGGCGCGTTACCGGCGTGCGCTCGACCAGGGTGATGCCAGCGATGTCGAGCGTTACCGCGATGAACTACAGAAATTCGTCGAAAGGCGCGATGCGTCAAATCGAACGCGCGACCTCGCACTCGACGCACTTGTCATGGAAAAGGACTGGGGCGGGCGTGACGATTGGTATTATTCGCTCCTGGCCGATCCGACACTTGCTGAGCTCGGTGGATTTACGGGATTGACGACGATCATTCTCAATTCGCCGGACGATAAGTACACCGAGAAGATGCTGGACCTGGTCAAAAGCGACGATCCGGTCGTTCGGGCGGCGGCTGTGCGCAACCTTGTGTTAAAGGTAGATTCCGCTCGACCGGAGGTCATAAAAGCATTGCTTCCATGGCTCGAAGATCCGAATTGGGCGAAAGATCCAGGGGCTATAAGGGCGTCGATAGTCCGCGCGCTGCGCAGTATCAAGGTTCCTGAGAGCGTGCCCGGATTGATAAAGGCTCTTGACGAAAAAGGCCGCCGGCCGGATTACATGGCCAACGTAGCGAACGCGATGGCTAACGCGGCGAATGCTGTTGCTTACGCCGCGAATATGCCTGCGGCCAATGTCTATCGCGCAAATTCAAACACATCTACCAGTCCCGAGGATTACCTTCTCCTCCGATACGATGCCGTTGCGGCTTTGGGTACACAGGAAGATCAGCGTGCGGCGCCTCCTTTAAAGCGCATCCTTAACGAAGCCGATTCCTCGGCGCAGGCGATCATTGAGGCGTTGATCAAATGCCGCGGCTTTACGGTCAGCGAACAGGTCGAGGCTCTTGATGTCGCCGTGCGGGGACAGGCAGAGGTCGAGTCGCGCTTCGAGGCCGCGAATGCGGCAAATTCCGCCGACGGATATTCCCGCTGGGACAACGAATATACGCTGTACGGAACGAATTCGGTCTTTAATCGCAAAGACGGCAGGCCGCCTTCGGCGCTTGAGATAAAGAAGATGATCGGCGTTCAACTCCTTAATATGCAGGAGGTGCACGACGAATTGGCAGCGGGCGTTGTCGACCACATTGAGCTGCTGGACAAGCGCGAGCCGAAGGTTGCGAAAGACTTTCGCCGCGTCGTGCTGAATTGGGACAACACAGCGGTCGATCAGCTCTTCCTGCGTGACCTAAAACGCGGCATCGCTGACGCTGACGCTATCGTGCGGCTACTCGCCGACCGGGAGTTTCTTGCTGAGGACTTGTCGAGTGCGGTGCACGATATCCGCAACGGCACGCCCACGGCCGTCGGGATCGCCCCATGTTTGCTAAACGATAAGCCCGATTACACGACAATACTGGACGGCGCGCCTGCAGAGACCAAGATCGCAATGCTCGCGTGCGCACGGTTGATAAGGGCCGAACTGCCTGTCGACAAGGTCTCGGAACTAGCGCGGGGGGGCGACAAAAGGTTGGCCCTTGCGGCTGAGCGGTATCTCGAATCGGAGGACTCTCAGGCGGCACGGGGCGTGGTGCTCGCCCGACATCCTGGAGAAGCAAAGATCACCGGCGCTACAACGGCATTTTTCGTCGACGGTACAACGCAGGAGTACAACGAGATGATGTCCCGGCTTTTCCAGAGCATTGACGACAACGATTCCGGTTACAACGGCTGGCTGTATGACGGTGCGGAGCATCTGCGCGTCATCGAGAAAAGGCTCCAGGAAGAGGTTAAAAAGGATGCGTCGCTGCTGGGCGTCTATTCGTACGAGCGAAATTACGTTCGTATATATAAGGACAAGGTCATTTACAGCTGGGACGAGGATGATTCCCGTTATCGTGAACGTCCACTGACTAAAGAAGAATTCGATGAACTGCGGGTTTATTTGACCGTTCATAACGTTGACGAGATGCGACCCTTTTTACAGTGCGGCGGCGAGTATTGCGAAGCTCGCGAACTCCTGATGCTGGGCCGCAGCGGCGGCCGGCGGGTATTTATGAATGGTGCACCGCCTCCTTTCTTCGCGGGGCTGGACAAGTATTTCACGAACCTTAGAAAAACGCGCGCGACGGTGAAATATGGCTTAAGCCGCGACGTTCCCGGACTGGAGGTCTTGCTGGCCGACGACGCCTTAAATGTTGAAACGGTTTGGAAGGAAAGCAGCGACCTTCGTATTGCCGCCAGTGACACAGCGGTTCGATCAAGGGTCGATGCGGAGATCGGCCGGGCGATAGACACGGAGCTGCCTCAAAACGAGATCGATTACGACTACGAGGTATACGCCGCACGCGAAGCCAAACGTTCGGCCCTGAGTGAAAAGCGGCGGTTCGAGGGCGTCAGCTGGCGGCAGGTCGTCGACGGCCGTGACGCGGGCCCGGCGGCACAGCCTGCAGGAATAGAGTTCATTCCGACGACAGACAGTTTTTCTGCTAAGGCCACACAGAGCTCTTGGAAGGCGCGGGCTGCGGGTATCGAGCTGCGTGCCGGGCCAGGTGGCCTTTATCGGATACAGAACGGCCGGATGGCCAAGATCGTATCAGGCGATCTCAGCGGGCCGGTCATCACGGCAGACGGCCGCTGGGCAGTAGCGAATCGGACTGCGGATGAAGATGCGACGAGCAGCCTCGTTCGCATCAACCTCGTTAACAACCGGGTCTTTCCGATCGAACTGCCACAGTATCTCGAGTACGTGCCTGCCGCGTACCTGCCTGCGACCGGAGGGATACTTGCCCGGACCAGGGAGTATTACGGAGAGGAGTACATCGACAGTGAGGGCGTCGAAGCTGACCCGGAGGACAGCCAAATGCGTTTTATCGCCCCCAACACAGGCGTGGTGGCCGACGTTACCGGAGAGCTAAGGCCTTGGGCCCAGCAGACTTTCAGGCCGCTTCAGCGGACGTCAAGATCCAACGAATTCTGGGCCGCCTTACCCGACCATGAAAAGAACATCACCGAGGTCGGGATCTATAACGCGGCAACTCTCTCCTTCAGAAGGGTGATGACGGTGCCAAAGATCAAGTTTAACAGTATGAAGATGTGGGTCGATGAACCCGGCGGGAAGGTGCTCTTCGTTTACCGCGGCCACCTTTTGGCGGTACCGCTGGCTAAATAGAATGGCTTACAGGGCTTGATTTCCAGCTCTAAAACTTGTCTAATAACTATTTGCTCTTACGGGAGCGAGATCCTTTAGCCGAAAGGAGGTGAGACGATAAATGGCATTTATTACAGTTAATTCGAACGAATCGATCGAGTCAGCACTTCGACGCTTCAAGCGCAAGGTTATCTCTGAGGAGATCATTAAGGACCTTAAGAAACACGCTCACTTTCTACCGCCGGCACAAAAGGCAAAGCTCAAGTCGGCGAACGCGCGCAAGCGTAACCGGCGTCGTTTTCGCCAACAGCGGCCAGCGGGAGCGGCCGGTGCACGGCCCTCGACACCGCCGGCAGGACGTTAGTTTACAGCTTTAGACAATGCAGAAGTGAAAAGGTGCATTCCGACAGCCGGACACCTTTTCACTTTTTTCGTTTCTGAATGATCACCGAACGACCCAGGATCCTATTGACCAATGACGACGGCTACCACTCTGAGGGCATCCTTGCCCTCGAGGAAGGCCTGAAAGTGATCGGCGACGTCTATGTCGTTGCACCGGAATCAGAGATGAGCGGCGCGGCCCACAGCCTGACGCTCGCACGGCCCTTGCGCATCAGGCAGCTCGACGCAAGGCATTGGACCGTGGACGGAACGCCTACAGATTGCGTGACACTCGCGCTGAACCAGATCCTGCCGGCGGAGCTCCGGCCCAACATCTGCTGCTCGGGCATAAATCACGGAGCCAACCTCGGTGACGACGCAACGTATTCGGGCACCGTAGCCGGGGCAATGGAGGCGACGATCCTTGGCGTGCCGGGCCTGGCGTTCAGCCTGACGTCGTATCGGGACCACGACTTCACAGAGTCCGTTCGTGTAGCGCACGAGGTCACTGAAAGGGCCCTTTTCAACGGCATTCCCGATGGCACGCTGTTGAATATCAACGTTCCAAAGGGCGTACCACGCGGCATGCGTGTAACAAAGCAGGGCTTCAAGGCTGCACGTCCGGTCATCAGCGAACTTATCGACCCGCGCGGCAAGCCGTATTACTGGATCGGCGAAGTGCGAGAAGGCTTCAGGGCCGAGGGCGGCACTGATTTCGAGGCCATCGATGAAGGTTACGTATCGATCACGCCGATGCGCAGCGATCTGACGAACCATTTTGCCATCGAGGCGATGGAGGATTGGAATCGTTGAACGGCACCGCACGCATCACCGGGGAGATGACCATCCAACGCCAGCGGATGGTCGAGCGGCTGCGTGACCATTACAAGATCCGGGACGAACGTGTTCTCGCTGTGATGGCTGAGCTACCCCGGCACCTGTTCGTTCCACAGGCGATCAAATCGCAGGCATACAACGACAACGCCCTTCCGATCGCGGCCGGCCAGACGATCTCTCAGCCGTTTATCGTCGCCCGAATGACCGAATTGCTCGAGCTGACCGGCAATGAAAAGGTCCTAGAGATCGGTGCCGGTTCTGGTTATCAGACCGCTGTGCTGGCGTCGCTTGCGCGGCGCGTGTTCGCGATCGAGCGGCTGCCGATCCTCGCCGCCGATGCCGAGCAGCGGCTGCAAACGCTTGGATTTAGGAATGTTACACTTAAGGCCGACGACGGCACCGAGGGTTGGGATGCGTACCACCCGTACGACGCGATCCTGGTCGCCGCGGGCGGGCCTGAGGTGCCCGAGCCGCTCGTAGAACAACTAAAGGTCGGCGGCCGCTTGGTGATTCCAGTTGGTGGCAACAAGAAGACCCAGGACCTGATTCGCGTGACCCGTACCGAGACCGGAAAAAGACAGGAGAATTTTGGCCCGTGTGCCTTCGTACCTCTCATCGGCGAACACGGCTGGGGAGAAGGTAAAACGTAAAAGGTAAAACGTAAAACGTAAAACATCCGTTTCGCTATGGAGAAGGGTTTGGGCGATAGGAAGTCGGCGGACGTTAATGGACGAGCGTTTGAGTTTGCGGTCAGAATAGTGAGATTGTGCAAGCTTCTGGAAAAAAGCGGGCAAGTGAGTAGGAAGCGAACTACTGGCTCAGACTCATACTTAAAACGACGGATTTCGACGAACGCGTTAAAGCGGGCATAGCTGAACTTGCAGCCGAGGCTATTGAGATCGGAAATATGCTCGGCAAACGCATAGTGTCAACGAAAGCTAACAAATAGCCTTTTACGTTTTACCTTTTACTTTTTACATTATTCTCAAATGGATAGCTTGATCGACCTACTCCACCAAGCCAAGGATTGGCTCAACCCTAAAATACTCATCGACTGGATGCTGCTCAAGCTCGGGCTTTGGGTGTACGCGGGGCTGTTTTTTATCGTATTTGCTGAGACGGGGCTCGCGATCGGATTTTTCCTGCCGGGCGACTCGCTGCTCGTGGTCGCGGGGCTATTTGCCGCCGCCGGCAAGCTAAATCTGGCCCTTCTAATGATCACGCTGTTCGTGGCGGCAGTGGTCGGTGATGCAGTCGGCTATTACTCGGGCAAACGCGTCGGCCCCGCGATATTTAACAGGCCCAAGTCGCGGCTGTTCAATCCGAAGCACCTCAAAAAAGCTCACGAGTTTTACGAAAAGCACGGCGGGAAGACGATCATCATAGCCCGCTTCGTGCCGATCGTCCGCACCTTCGCGCCGATCGTGGCAGGGGCGGCGGATATGTCTTACCGACAGTTCGTTACCTTTAACGTCGTCGGCGGCTTTGCTTGGGTAATGTCGATGCTGCTTGCGGGATACTTCCTCGGCGGCCTGGTCGAGCAGTTTGTCCGAAACGTCTTTGGCGTCGAAGGTTTCCTCCTCGAGGACCATATTGATAAGGTGGTGATCGTCGTGGTGTTCCTTTCGATCCTGCCGATAATTTGGGAGTTCATAAAGGCCCGTCGCGAGAAGAAGAATATCGTCGATGTGGTGGACGAGGACCTCTCAGCTCTGGACCCTGATTAGTCTGTTGCCGCGCGGTTTGGGGGGAAGACCAATTGTGTTATTGAAAATGTGAAACGTTTCACATTTTGAGTGTGAAACGTTTCACAT
>CAZWSK010000113.1:6239-7924 GCA_964636445.1 uncultured Chloracidobacterium sp. | reverse complement strand
GAGCCCGGCGTTCTGCGGCCTACGCAGATGATCGATGCAAGTGTAGAGGTGCTCGCCGACACCAAGCGGGCGTTACGCTCTCGCCAGCGCGTCAGGCTTCACATCAACACGGCAGAGGTGTTCACGCGTGTTCGCGTTCTGAACACATCCGGCGAGATCGCTGCCGGAGCGTCGGGCTTCGTTCAGCTAAGTCTTGAGTCTCCCGTCGCGACGATCTCCGGCGAGCGGTTCATCATTCGCAGCTACTCGCCGCAAACAACGATCGCGGGCGGCATGGTCATCGACCACGCTCCGTCCCGGCATCGCGCGGCCCGATTTGCAGAGGTAACCTCGCAGCTCGAAGGATATCGGCGGGCGACCACTAGTGACGCGAGACTGCGGCTTCTCATTGAAGGGGCTGGAAAGCGTGGCTTGACTAGCGACGACATTCGTGCGCGGACAGGCTGGTCTCGACAAAGCTTCGACGCGGCACTTGATCAATTGCTGCGTACCGGCGAAATCGTCAAGGCCGACGAGATCCTGATCATCTCTGCGGAAATCGACGAGTTGCGATCGTCGACGCTGGCCGCCGTTACCTCGTTCCATAAACGGCGGCCTCTCGAACGCGGCCTACCGCGCGAAGAGCTTCGCGATCTCGAATTTTGGCGTGTGCCCGGCCCCGTATTTGAATACGTCCTGAGAAGACTCGCTGCCGAGGGCAAGATCATAGCTGAGGGCGAGGTAGTGCGTTCGGCGCACTTTAGCTACGACCTGTCGGCTGAGGAAAGAAAGGCGTCTGATTCGATCCGCTCCGCGCTTCTCGCTGCAGGCCTCGAGGTACCAAAGATAGGAGACCTGTTGGCTCAGATCTCGGCCCACACGGGCCTTACTCCTCAAAAAACACGCCGGCTTCTGCAGATACTGCTCGACAGCCGCGAGGTCGTCAAGGTCAACGATGATCTTAGTTTTGCAAAGGCGACGATGGAGGAACTTATCGCAAAGATCAGAAACAATGCCGAGTCGACGACCGATCGCTCGATCGACGTCGCCCGCTTCAAGGAGATCGCCGGCGTCTCGAGAAAGTACGCTATACCCTTGCTCGAATATTTTGATCGAAACAAGATAACCGTCCGCCGCGGCGACACGCGGGTGGTCCTTTGAATGAGAAAATTCCTGACAGCAGAATGGCGCGATCTGATAATGGCCAACTACGAGGTCGATCCGTCGCTGCTTGCCTCGCGGGTGCCGCGAGGGACGGAGCTGGATCTGCACGACGGGACGTGCTTTGTGAGCCTCGTGGGATTTATGTTTCTCGACACGCGTGTTCTTGGCCTTCCGGTGCCGTTTCACGTCAACTTTGAAGAGGTCAATCTGAGATATTATGTTAGACGCGAAACGAGCGACGAGATCCGCCGCGGCGTCTGCTTTATCAAAGAGATCGTACCGCGATACGCTATTGCGGCCGTCGCCCGCGGGCTGTACGGCGAGCCATATGAGTGCTGGCAGATGTGGCATGAGAGAACCGACACGACGGTTTCGTATTCATGGTCACGCGGTTCGTCGACAAATCGCCTGAGCGTCAACATCGCCGAGAACCTCGGCGTCCCACCCGAGGGCTCACACGGAGAGTTTATCATTGAGCATTATTGGGGCTACACTCAGCGGAGCGGCACACGAGTCGATGAATATCGCGTTGAGCATCCGAA
>CAZWSK010000113.1:1456-6139 GCA_964636445.1 uncultured Chloracidobacterium sp. | reverse complement strand
TTTATGAAGGATTATCGGTTCCTATTCGTCGGCCTGCGTTGGTGGTTCAAAAAGGTACTCGGCGCAAAATAGATCTCAGTGATCATAAGAAAGTAGCTGATAGCTGTTAGCTAATAGCTAATAGCTATTTTTGTTTTGACCGCATGGCTCGTGAGACGCGACAACTTGTTCTTTCTCTGGATATCGGCTCATCGAGTGTCCGCGGCGGGCTATTTGATACGGTAGGCAATGCTCTGCCGCGGACGTTCTATAAGGTCTCGCATTCATTCGTTAGTACGCCGGACGGCGGCTCTGAGATGGACGCCGATGAGTGTTTCGAGCGCGTTGTTGCTGTTATCGACGAGGTGATGGCAAAGGCTGAACGAATGCAGGCCGAGGTCATCGCGGTGGCTCTCTGCTCCTTCTGGCACAGCCTGATGGGAGTCGATGATCGCGGCAAACCGACCACGCCGGTGCTCGGCTGGGCCGACACGCGGAGCGGACGGCATTCGAGCTTGTTGAAGAAGCGGTTTGACGAGCGTTCCGTGCACGATCGCACCGGAGCCCATTTTCATTCGAGCTTTTGGCCCGCCAAACTGCTCTGGCTGAAGACCGATTTCCCTAACATATTCAACCGGACCGCGATGTGGATCTCGTTCGCTGATCTCTTGTTAAGTCGGTTGATAGACCCAGAGGCAATGCCGGTCGTTCAGTTCGGCGAATGGCTCGAGGGAGGCGGGCACATGACGGGCTGTCGCGAGGCGTACACAGCCGATCCACTGCCGATCCTGACTAGTATATCCATGGCATCGGCGACAGGCCTGTTCGACAATCGCAACCGGGAGTGGGATGCACCGTTGATCCGCTGGCTGGGCCTGTCACCCGGAAATCTTCCGCAGATCGTGCGGCGAAAGGACCATACCTTTAAGCTGCGGGGAAAATATCAGCGCCGTTGGCCGAAATTGAAAAGTGCCGAGATATTCCCTGCCATCGGCGACGGCGCCGCCGACCACATCGGCTCGTGCGGTCTCGGCAAGACCAACGCCAGCCTGATGGTCGGCACGTCGGCGGCGATGCGTGTGGCCTACACAGGTGAAACGCCGGCGGCCATTCCCGACGGCCTCTGGTGCTATCGTGTGGACAGCACCCACGTGATAGTCGGCGGAGCACTATCTGACGGAGGCAATCTCGTCGATCTATTGAGGAGCACGTTGAATGTTCCTAAGAACGCCGAGGCCCAAATGCGCCAACGCGGTGCCGCAGCCCACGGCCTGACCATGATGCCGTTCTTCCACGGCGAACGCTCGACCGGCTATCGCGAGGACGCGCGAGGTGAGATCCTTGGCCTAACGGCTTCGCACGATAGCGTTGACATTCTGCAAGCTGCGATGGAATCGACCGCCTATCGCCTGGCCGCGGTAAACGACCGGCTAAAGGCCGTGGACAGCATCAAGCACATCGTTGCCTCCGGCGGGGCCCTTAACCGCTCGACTGTCTGGCCGCAGATCATCGCGGACGTTCTCGGCCGCGATCTGCTCGTTAACGACACGTCAGAATCCGCAATGCGCGGTGCGGTTTTGCTTGCGTTGGAAAGTCTTGGCAAAATAGAGTCTATCGACAGTTTTTCGCCGCCGGCAGCATCAACGCTGGCCTTTCATCCTGAGTGCCACGCGGCCTACAAAAGGGCGCGAAAACGGCACGAAGAGTTCTATAAACAGACCGCCAAACCGACATGACAGCCTCGTCAAAACTCGACCAGCTCTGCATCAACACCATTCGCACGCTCTCGCTCGACGCCATTCAAAAGGCGAACTCGGGCCATCCGGGCCTGCCGCTCGGCATGGCGCCGGCGGCGTATGTGCTGTGGACGAAATTCCTCAGGCACAACCCCCGTAATCCAAAATGGTTCGGCCGCGACCGGTTTTTGCTGAGCGGCGGACATGGGTCGATGCTGATCTACTCGCTGCTGCACCTGACAGGCTACGGGCTGTCGATGGACGAGATCAAGCGGTTTCGCCAGCTGCATTCAAAGACGCCGGGCCATCCCGAGAACATCCTTACCGACGGCGTTGAGATCACGACCGGACCATTGGGGCAAGGCTTCGCCAACGGCGTGGGCATGGGCATCGCCGCGGCGCACTTGGCCGCGAAATTCAATAGACGCGGCTTCCCGGTCGTCGACAATTACATCTATTGCATCTGCTCCGACGGCGACCTGATGGAGGGCGTAAGCTATGAATCCGCGTCGCTCGCCGGCCACCTTAAGCTCGGGAACCTGATCTATCTCTACGACGATAACCTGATAACCATCGACGGCTCGACCGATCTCGCGTTTACCGAGGACCGCACGAAGCGCTTTGAGGCACAGGGGTGGCACGTCAGCGAGGTCGCCGACGGCAACGACCTGAAATCGATCGAGGCGGCGATTCGCGAGGCCCAAAAGGTCAAAGACAAACCGTCGCTGATTCGCGTCCACACCATCATCGGCTACGGAATGCCCAAGCAAGGCACCTCGAAAGCCCACTCCGATGCTCCCGGCGTCGATGCCGTTAAAGAGACAAAACGAAATCTCGGCTGGCCGGAAAACAAGAGCTTCTTCGTCCCGAAGGAGGTCTCGGCACATTTTAGAAAAGCGATCAAGAACGGCGCGAAATTCGAAAAAGATTGGAACGCTCTGGTCAAGAAATACGAAAAGACGCACGGCGAACTGGGCAAGCAGTTCCATGACATTCGTACGAACTCGCTGCCTAACGGTTGGGAATCGAAGCTGCCGTCATTCGACGGCGTCGAGGCAAAGGCCACGCGTGCGTATTCGGGCGACGTCATCAATGCCATCGCGGACACCATTCCCGGCCTGATCGGCGGCTCGGCCGACCTGACGCCATCGAACAACACGTATATCAAATCGTCCGCAGACATCCAGGCCGGCCGCTACGAGAATCGCAACGTGCACTTCGGCATCCGCGAACACGCGATGGGCTCGACGATGAACGGCATGGCGCTGTACGGCAGCGTGATACCGTTTGGCGGAACGTTTCAGACGTTCTCCGACTACATGCGGCCCGCGATCCGGCTTGCGGCTCTGTCGCATGTGCAGGTCATTTACGTCTTCACACACGACTCGATCGGCCTCGGCGAGGATGGCCCGACGCACCAGTCCGTTGAACACCTCGCGGCATTACGTGCGATCCCGAATCTCGCCCTCATCCGTCCGTGCGATGCTCACGAAGTACGCGAGGCTTGGCGGGCCGCCCTGAAACGCGCTCATGCACCGACGTCGCTCGCCCTCTCTCGACAGAAGGTGCCGCTGATCGATCGCAAAAAGTTCGCATCCGCAAACGGCCTTCGCAAGGGTGCGTACGTTCTCGCTGAGGCCGAAACGAAGGCCGGCAAGGCAGCTACACCGAAACTCATTCTCATCGCCACCGGCTCAGAGGTCGCTCTCGCCCTTGACGCGCGAGAGCAGCTTAACGCCGCGGGCACACCGACCCGCGTCGTCTCGATGCCTTGTTGGGAATTCTTCGACGCGCAGACGCAAAAATACCGCGACGAGGTCCTGCCGCCGAAGGCTGCCGCCCGTCTCGCCATCGAAGCCGGCGTTTCACAGGGCTGGCACAAATACGTGGGCGATCGCGGCGGCACGCTGTGTGTCGACAAATTCGGCGCGTCGGCGCCGGCTGAGGATGTCTTTAGAGACTACGGTTTTACGGTCGAGAACGTGATCAAAATGGCTAAGGAGCTCATATCGTGAGCGTAAAGGACCTGTTGCTGCGAGAATTTGGTACCTGTTATGACACCGACAGCTGGTTCGTCGCCGTACGCAATGCCATCGCGGGCCTCAACGTCGAACAGGCCTGCGAAAAGCCGAACGACGATGTGAACTGCATCTGGGAATCGCTTTCGCACCTGACGTACTACAACTACGCGTATCTGCAGCGTTTTAAGGGTATCGCCTATGAGTATGACGTTTCGTCAAACAACGAGACATTCAGCACCGGGGAATACGAAGAGGCCGAATGGCAGACTGACGTCGCGCGGTTCGACGCGGTGATGCGCGAATTTCGCGACCTGATCGCCGCGGCCGACGAGGGCAAATTCGCCGAGCAGGTCTCCGCCGACAACACTCGCACCTGGGCCGAGCTGATCTCAGACATCAATACCCACAACGCCTATCACGCCGGGCAGATATTGCTGTTGCGGAAGATCTACGGCAACTGGAACCCGCAGCAGGGTGTGTCCTAGCCGTCGTCCTCGCCGCCGCAATCTGAGATGGCCCAGCTCGAGAGCTTTTTGTTGCCTTTCAGGTCGACGTAAACGACCGCCTGGACGAATATTGTCACATAGTCCTGCCCCTCGCCCGCTTCTGAGTCGACCTTGAGGCAGAGCCGATAATTGGTGCCCGCGACGACCTGCTTTTCGGCGACCAGAACGTCAACGAGCTCCATTTCCTTTTGCTCTTTTTCAGCCCGCGTCGCGACGGCAAACTCTGCTGCGGCCTGGACGTCGGCGGCGGCCGCGTCGGCGGCTTTATAACCGCCCAATTTCTGTGCGGACGCATCGCCGGCAAGCATAAGCAAACACGCAGCGGCCATAACTGACCAGAGCATCATTCGTTTCATCATGTTGTTCCCCCAAAATGATCTGTTAGGCTGTTCAGCGATTCTGTGGCTTAAGGTCCGGATTGTCAACGGTTATCTGCATTGG
>CAZWSK010000113.1:0-1356 GCA_964636445.1 uncultured Chloracidobacterium sp. | reverse complement strand
GGTTATCTGCATTGGAGAGTATCTTCGGCTTTTAAGCTAGATACGATAAACTATTGGTTTGACCGGAGCAGTAGCAAGAAAGTGAGCAATACAACGAATTTAACCGAATTTATCAAAGAGTCTTTCGGGTCGAACGCGACCTACGTCGAGGGCCTGCTGACGCGCTATAAAACGGACCCAAAACTCGTCGACGAGGCCTGGCAAGAGTACTTCAGCGACCTGCTCGCAGGCGGAAAGCCCGCCGCAGAGCAGGCAGAAACACGAGCGGTAGCGAGTGTGCCCCTCGAGCAAAACGCTTCTCCGAAGAAACCAGCCGCCGCGGTCCCGCCGGGCAACGCCAAACCCATTACCGGCCCCGCAAAAAAGATCGTCGAGAACATGGAGCAGAGCCTCGCGGTTCCTACGGCGACCAGCTATCGCACCGTACCGGTCAAGGTCCTCGAAGAGAATCGCCGCATCGTCAATGAGCACCTCGCGGCTCGGGGCCGCGGGAAGGCGTCGTTCACGCACTTCATCGCTTGGGCGATCGTCCAGGCGGCCAAGGCTATGCCGAGCATGAATACCGGCTACGGCGAGGTCGACGGCACGCCGTCACGAATTGAGAATGACGGTATCAACCTCGGCATCGCTATCGACATTGAGAAAAAGGACGGCTCTCGCAGCCTGCTCGTGCCGAACGTCAAGAATACAGGATCGATGAGCTTTGCCGAGTTCTTCGCTGCCTATAACGACACGGTGGGCCGTGCTCGCGACGGCAAGTTAGAGATCGCGGACTTTCAAGGCACGACCATTTCGCTTACGAATCCCGGTACGATCGGCACGCTTGCCTCGATGCCGCGTTTGATGGCTGGCCAGAGTGCTATCATCGCCACCGGTGCTCTCGAGTATCCGGCTGAGTACCAGGCCATGACTCCCGCGGCTCTTTCCCTGCTCGGCATCAGCAAGACGATGATGATCAGCAGCACCTATGATCATCGCGTCATTCAGGGTGCCGAAAGCGGGATGTTTCTCGCAAGAATCCATGAATATCTGACTGGCGAGCACGCCTTTTACGACGACATATTCCGCTCGCTCGAGATCAATCTTCCGCCGCTGCGTTGGGCGCAGGATTACAATCCGAGCCTTTTGGGCGGCGACAGCTCGACCGAACAGGCGGAGAAGCAGGCAAACGTTCTTCAGCTCATCAACGCGTACCGCATCCGCGGCCACCTGCTGGCCGATATCGACCCGCTCAACATGACCTCGCACAATTCGAGCGAGCTCGATCTTGAGACATTTGGGCTCACGATCTGGGACCTCGACCGAGAGTTCATAACCGGCGGCCTTCACGGCGAAAAGACCGCGACGCTCCGGCGA
>CAZWSK010000112.1:0-8034 GCA_964636445.1 uncultured Chloracidobacterium sp. | reverse complement strand
GGGCGGTATACGCCCAGGATCCTCGCGATCTGCTCGTGCGTAAGCTTCAGCGTCTCCTTACCGCAGCGGTCCTGGACCAGCAGCAGCCAGGTGCAAAGCCTTTCCTTGACCGAGTGGTACATATTACAGATCGATCGCTGCGAGATCTGGCGTACATATTTGTCAAGATGGGGTGTCAGGGCCGCCGACGCTTCCGGATAGAGGCGGACGATCTTGGCAAGAGCGGCACTCTCGATACGCACCGCGGAACCGGCCTGCGATACCTGTGTGCAATGCGGTGCCCTGGTGCGGCAAAGGAGCGACATCAGTCCAACTGCGCCTTCACGCCCGGTGAGCATTACCTCGACCATGCGGCCGTCGTCCAGCGTCTGCAGTTCGGATATTACGGCCGTTTCCGGAAAATAAACGTAATCCAGCCGGTCGTCTTGGAAGTAAAGAAACTGTTCTGCTTCGAGGTAAACCGAGCGCAGCGACGGGCTCAGCTTTTGGAATAGATCTGCGGGCAGCGAACGAAGCAGCTCATTGCTCGACGTCGAAACCGGGATCGACGACGCCGTGCGCAGCCGATCTTTACCGGTGTGATCCAGGATCAGGCCCTGATGGTCAGAATATGACGTATTGCTGTTGTGATCTGTATAAACGCGGTCCATATCTCTCCCCCTGTTCAGTAACTAAATTTCAATTCAAAAAACCAGTGACAAACTTGACTTACATTCTCGATCCTTTTTTCTGGTGAGGGATCCGCGGCCGATCCCTCACCTGTTCCCCCTTGGCCTGTCTGCTCTCCTCCGAGCTCCGCCGCGAATCGATGTGATGATGTAAGTATGCCCTCGCACCGAAAGGCGCGAAATTAGGAAGTTAGACAACTTTTCTAGGGGAATTCCCTAGCGCTGATGGGGTTTCCTCACCGGCGCCTTATCCTCGAACCTTATCTCGTGTGAGGGGCGAATATCTGCATCTGCCACCCTCTCTAGCGTATCCAGGGCCGATAAATGGTGGTTTTTCTCGACCGCGGCACAACAATCACGGGGCACGCTGACCGAATATCCGCGCATATACGCGTCGTGGGCAGTGAACATCACGCACATGTCGGTCGTGATGCCGGTAATGACGAGGTCGGACACTTTCAGTGCGGTAAGCAGGACCTCGAGCGGTGTGGCGAAGAATCCTGAACGTTGGGGCTTCAAAACATGGTAATCATTGTGTTTGGGTTCCAGAAGCGCTGCGACGGCTCCTCCGCGATCCGAAGCTGCCGCAGCCGCCAGGGTCGCCCGGAAGTCATTCCGCCACTGTCCGTAATTATCATTAACAAAGATCACGGGAACGTCGTTCTCGCGAGCCTGTGTGCGCAGCTTATCGATCCGCTTTGCGCATTCGAGCGCTTGCGGACTAAGTAATTCGCCGTCAGGGAAATCGAATGTACTGATCATGTCGACGATCAGAATGGCGGTGGAGGAGGCGACCTTACGGACGATGCCGTTCGTTCTATGCCTGATGCGTTCGGCAGTACGGTCATTCATACGCCGGTATGATGACATCGTAGCGGCGGGGCGATTGTCCTAACGAATACCGTAAAAATGAGGCCTCAATTGTCTTCCATCCAACCTTGCAGGATCGCGTAGCGGACGATGTCGATACGGCCGGAGATGCCGAGCTTTCGCATCGCGTTTGATTTATGGGCCTCGATCGTTTTCACGCTGAGGTCGAGACTGGCGCCGATCTCTTTATTGCTATAGCCAAGCGAAATGAGCCTGAGAACCTCGGACTCGCGATCAGTGAGGGGCTGTTTATTCTCGCCGCGTGTCGTAGTGCTGCGGTTGGCAATACCGCCGATCACCTTTTTCGTGAGGGCTGGATCCAGATACGCGTTTCCTTCCACGATCTCGCGAATGGCCGTGACCAGGTGATTCGGAGCGCTTTGCTTGAGCACGTAACCATTCGCCCCTGCCGCCAAAAGCTGTTGGAGATAACCGTCATCCGTGTGCCTCGAGAGTGTGAGGATCTTCACGTCGGACTTCAGCGCCCGAAGCCTCTGGGTGGCTTTCAGGCCGTTCACGTGGGGCATAGATATGTCCATGATGATCAGATCGGGCTGCAGGTTTTGCACCGCGGCGATCGCGGCTTCACCGTCGTCCGCCTCGCCGATCACCTCCATATCCGGCTGAGCATTCACGAGTAATTTGATTCCCTCGCGCACCGTCTTATGATCCTCGGCCAGTAAGATACGCAATTTTTTATCCGTCATGGGCTTCTCCATTATTGTTTAGGGGGATCCGCACAAAGATCGTCGTCCCCTCATTAACTGTCGATTCGAGTTCGAATGTGCCCGAGATTAGTGCCGCCCGCTCGCGCATTCCCACCAAACCGAAACCGCGGCGCGCATTCTTGTTTGACCCCACGGCATTGACGTCGAAACCGACGCCGTTGTCCTCTATGATAAGTATGAGGTCGTTCCCGCGTTTTTCCAGCAGGACGTTCACCACCTCAGCCTTGGCGTATTTCGCGATATTGTTGAGCGCTTCCTGCGTGATCCTGTAAAGATTCGTCGCTATGTCCGTGTCGATGCGGACATCGGCGACACCTATCCTATCGACCTCCGCAAAGATCCCCGAAAATCGAGACCACTCGCGCACATACTGCTCGAGAGCGGCCTCAAAGTCCGTCTCGTCGAGGATACTCGGCCTCAGCTCCCAAGCAAGGAAGCTGACCTCCGAATCCAACAGCTCCGATATCTCCTGCAGCCGGCTGACCCGCTGGTGGATCACGTCGTCATCTTTGCACAGATCCTTGACCGCAGCTATTTTTAGCCGCAATGCCGTCAAGCGCTGGCCGAGCTGATCGTGAATATCGCGCGCTATCCGGCCGCGCTCGTCCTCTTGTATCGTAAAGAGTTTTTTGAGAAGGCTAATACGATGGTCCTCGATCTTCGCGCGCTCCTCCATTTGATTTCGCAGTAGAGCGTTCGCCTCGGCAAGTTCCTGTGTTCGTTGTTCGACACGTGTTTCGAGTTCGCTTCGCGCCGCCTTCAGCTGCTGCTCGATCAGTTTCGTTGCCGTAATGTCGAGATTGACACCGTACATTCTCACTGGCTTGCCTTGAGGATCGCGAATAATAGTCGCGATCGAGGCGATCCATTTGATCTGGCCGTCACGCTGCACGATACGAAAGACATCCCTGTGATGCTCGTCCTCCGACGCCAGCACCGATCTGAACTTCTCCAGCGCAGCCTGGGCGTCATCCGGATGCAGGTGCGAGTTCCAGAACTCGACGTCAGGGTCAGTGGCCGTAGGGGCTTCGCCGTAAAGCTCCCACATCTGCTCCGACCAGTAGGTCCGGCCGCCGGCAATGTCCCAATCCCAGATGCCCACGCTGCCCGCCTGTTGAGCAAGCCGATACCGCTCAGCTGATTCACGCAGCAGCGTTGCGGCCCTAAGCCTCTCAACTGCGACCCAGGTGCGCTCAGCGATATTCTCAAGCAGTTCGATCTCATGCTGCTGCCACCTTCGCGGCTTATCATCGCTGCACCACAACGACGCGACCCACGCGCCATCTCGAAGCATCGGTACAGCCACGTACGCGCGTTCCTTGCTCGGGCCGTAAACCTTATCAAACATCGCGGACGTTCGTTGATCTGTAGCAGCGTCGTGATTCACGACCGTCGATCCGCGAGCCATCTCATCGGAGGTTACCGGACTGTAGGCCGAGACCGGATAGGTTCCGGCGATCGAATCGCCCTCGCGCGAAAAATCGCCTCTCACCGTCTCAAGGTCTTTCTCCAGATCGATCTCGTTAAATAGGCAGCGGTGCGCACCGAGAAACTCACCCGTCGCCCGGGAAACGTACGCGAGCAGCTCCTGCGGGTCCTCGGCAATTCGGATATTCTCAGCGATCTTATATAGGAACTCCCGGTCCTGCTCAGCGCGTCTCTGCTCGGTGATGTCGATCGCCATTCCGCCGATCAGCGGCCCGGAACCATCCGCCAGCGGGATCGGAAATTTACTCACAAGAGACTGCCGGATCTCGCCAAGCTCATTTTCCAGATGCTCGATGACCTGTATGCCGGTCGGCGTATCGAGGGCTTTTCTGTCGTTGGCTGTGAAAGCGGCCGCAGTCTCGGCCGGAAAGATCTCATCGTCTTTTCTACCGTATAAGGCCTTAGACATTCTGAACGCCCTGAGAGCAGCGTCGTTCGCGTAAACGTATCTCCCTTCGCGGTCCTTGATCCACGCCAGGCCCGGCAAGTGGTGCATGAACCGTGCGAATCTCTGCTCGCTTTCGCGCAGTTCCTGCTCCGCCAATTTGAGGTCGTGGATGTCCGTAGCCGTGCCGAACCATTTCTCCGCCTTGCCGTCCGGGCCAAGTGCCGGAAACGCGCGGCTCAGATGCCATCGGTAACTGCCATCAGCCATCTGTATACGATGCTCGTGCGCGTATGGCCTATTTTCCGCGACAGCCTCTTCCCAACTTTCGGCGGTGCCTGCGAGGTCGTCCGGATGGATAAAGGGCTGCCAGTCATATTGCTGTCCTTCTACGAAATCAGCCCCGCCAAAGCCTGCTACCTGCGCGTTATAGTAGAAGACTTTGCCGTCAGGGCCCGCCATCCAGACGACCTGCGGCATCGCGTCTGCCAACTGCTTGATCTCACGGTCGCGCTCCTTCGCCACTCGCGCCTGGCTGTTGATTGTGTGCGCGGTCCAAAGCACGAGTGCGGCGAGCAGCCCGATCTCTGCTAACGTTCGGATCGCACTCTTAAAGGACACGTCATAGTACCCGGCTTTTGCGCCTGCCAGCGAGATCAGGCCAAGGACGACCGGGACGATGATGATGGCCGGGATGACCCTGCGCGCGAGCGTGCTGCCCGGGCCTTCCTCGGCAAATGCACTCAGCAGGCCGACACCGTTCATCGCCAGCAATAATGCCGAGGCGGCAGCAAAGATAAAACTCGAGGTTTGGATCGCGATGACTGTGACCCGCGGTATCGTGTAGAGAGCTTCGGCCCCATATAGATACCCGATGATAGATAGTAGTGAGATCGTGAGTGCGGCGAGCCCTAGGACGACCGCTGCCTCGCCGGCTTTTCTCGACCTGCCAGTATCACTGGAGAGCCGGTAAACAGAGGCGAGGGCGAGTGCTGTTCCGAGCAATGTCCACGAGATCGCGCCGGGCATGCCCATGCGGCCCGGGGACACAGTGCCGCCCCGGCCCCATTCGCGCCCAAACATAAGAAGCGTGTCGATACGCAGGTCAACACCCGACACCGTCTGCAGGATCGCGGTCGATCCGATCAATGCGGACACCGCGCCTGCCACGCTCGCCATCAAAGGCCGGCCCAATGTCAACGAGATCGCAGCCAAGCCCGCAAGCACAACAGCGATGCACGTAAGAGGCTGTATCGAGATGCCGTTAGCTTCCCAGTCTGTAAGCCGCGGTATATTGGCCGCCCAGCCCAGGAACGAGACCATGCCGCCCGCAAGCACATAGAGGCCCAGAACCAGCGCGGCGGTTCTGGCCCACGTGGCCATTCGGGGAGTGCCCTCGATGTATGCACGACTCGGCGGAGACATAAAAGCTCGGCGTCGCTCTAACTTCGAAACGATGATTGAATTGACGCTACGTAATGCAATAGTAGCAAATAACCGCGACTTAAAGTTGACCTGTTCGGAACCGAAGGCCTTTAGCAAAAAACGGGTGCCTCACTGCCGTGAAGCACCCAAGGAGTCAAGACTGTAAGTAAAGAATGTAGTCTTAAGCGTGTTTTATATTGCTATGTGCGGGAAACATTATATGTATTGCTGAATACATACCCAGAATTTTTCTTCGCACGGATCATTCGGGGTCGGTATCGATCGGGGTAGCACCCAAACCTCCTTCGACGTTGCTTCGCCCGTCATTATTGTCGTCCAGCTCCCCGGCGGGGTCCGTTACGTCGTCGGTCTTAGCGTCCGATAGGCCCGATTCGGTCGGCGCGGGTGCGGTCTCAGGTGTGGTCTCTCCGATCGTTGGTTCGTGATCTCGGTCTTTCTGCATGGGGACTATTCCTCCTTACGCTGCGCTCGTTTCGCCGCCCAATATGGCGAGGACCTCGCCGGTGATGTAACTTGAGTCTCTTTCCGACGCAAAGAAAACGAACGCAGGCGCGATCTCCTCGGGCTGCGCCGGACGCTTCATCGGAACATCGGCTCCGTGTTGGGCCACTTCTTCCGCGGGCTTATCAACAATATTTAGTGGCGTCCAAACCGGCCCAGGGGCGACGCAGTTTACGCGAATGCCCTTCTCGACCAGGCTCTGTGCGAGCGATTTTGTAAATGCGTTGATCGCACCCTTTGTCGACGAATAATCGATCAGCTCTTTCGAGCCTTCCAGTCCTGTTATCGAACCGGTATTTACTATCGCTCCGCCTTTCTTCATATGCCGTACGGCCGCGCGTGCCATATAAAAATAGCCAAACATATTCGTCTTGAAAGTGCGTTCGAATTGCTCGTCGGAGATATCCAGAATGTCGCTCTGGTGCTGCTGAAACGCGGCGTTGTTTACGAGCACGTCGATCGAGCCTAGCTCATCGACCGTTCGCTGGATCGCTTCTTCGCAAAATTTCGGGTCGCGAACATCGCCCGAAATAAGCAGCGCCTTACGGCCCTCGGCTTCGATGAACCGCGCGGTATCCTCGGCGTCGCCCTGTTCCTCGTCGACATAAACGATCGCAATGTCCGCACCCTCGCGTGCAAACAGCACGGCGATCGAACGGCCGATCCCGGAATCACCGCCCGTGACTAGTGCCGATTTGCCCTCGAGCTTTCCTGACCCTTTATATTTCGGGGCGAGAAATTGAGGCGCGGGTTCGATGCGGCTTTCGATGCCGGGCCACTCTTGATGCTGCGGCGGGAGTGGATTCTCGGGCCGTTCTGAGGTCTGTTCTGCTTGTTCCTGTTCCATTGCGTCTCCCCGGGAATTGGGAGCGTCCCCGGGGAAATTCCCTCCATCGCAATGGTGCGTGAAATGCGTCGCCGAAACTGTATGTTCGGTTACCGTGAGGTCAAGCTTCGTTCCTACGCCGGCGTCTCGTTTGGGCCTTTCGGCTGCCGCCCAGGTAAACGAGGACCGCGACGATCAAATGGGCGACGAACCAAATATTCTCGTAGCCCATGTTCTGGTAGATGTATATCAGGATCAGAACACGCGGCATGAAAATTCCCAGCAAAATGTCGGCCCATTGCGGGACCGTGTTCGCCGGAAAGGCGGCCGGGAACATAAAGAGATAGACCAGCATCACGATACGCGGGAAGAATAGCGAGAAAAGCAAAAAGTAAAAGTCCAGCTCCATAGGTCACCTCCTGTTCTCCAATATCTTTACGAAGGAACCCGAGTGAAGTTCGTCGAGCGTCACGCTCGTCCGCGCGGTCGCTTCGGCCTCGGTGATCGCTCCGCAGTTGATCGCCCGCAGAAAATAATTCAACAGCCCCTGTCCAGTAGCCGCGTCGTCAAAAACGTCGCCGACGAGCGTTGCCCTTGCGGCCTGGTCGATAAAATTGCGGAGCCGCTCGCTCGCCGCATCCAGCCCTTCCAAAAAGAACGCATACACGGCCGCGTACCTCGTCGGCAATTGGCCGGGATGCAGGTCCCAGCCCTGATAAAATCCGTTCGCGAGCGAATGGCGGCAATGGTCGTAATGCAGCTTCCACGCGTTGTGCACCGTGCGCCGGTTCTCGTCAAGTTGTTCCGGCGTCAAAGCATCGCCGCGGTGCGGGCCGATCGGCATCACATTTGTCGCGCCGTCCGAGAGCCACACGCCCGTGCCGCCGAATGCGATCTGCATCATGTGACGCGCGAAGTCGCACGCCGGATGCAGCATATCCTGATACGCAGAGGTGATCGAACAGCTCGCCGTGTAATCATACGCTCCAAAATGCGCCGCCACGCAGCGGCCGCGTGCGGCCTCTAACAGCCGCGGCAGACCGGAAGCGCCGTCCGGTCCGATGATCGCCTGCGTCGTCTCGACCATCATCTCCATCTTGAGCGAACCAGCGGCGAGCCCTA
>CAZWSK010000111.1:0-8039 GCA_964636445.1 uncultured Chloracidobacterium sp. | reverse complement strand
GTGCTTGCGAGATTGCTCGAAAAAGAGCTGAAAGACCTCGGCGTGCAGAATGTGCGGATAAGCGCGGAAGGTATCGTTTACGGGATGGTGCCGGGGAATCTGGCGGACAATTCAAAGGTTCCGACGATCGGGTTTATTTCGCATATGGACACGTCGCCGGCCGTGAGCGGGGCCAACGTCAACGCGATCATTCACAAGAATTACCAGGGCGGCGACATTGTCTTGCCGAATGATAAGACGCAGGTCATTACGGTCGAGAAAAATCCGGCCCTAAAAGAACTGATCGGCGACGACATCATTACGGCCGACGGCACGACGCTGTTGGGCTCGGACGACAAAGCGGGCTGTGCCGAGATACTGACGATGATCGACATTCTCAAACAGAATCCGTCGATCAAGCATGGCAACATTGCCGTCGCGTTTACACCTGACGAAGAGGTAGGGGGGCCGATGGACCAGTTTGACATCGCCGGTTGGGGAGCGAAATTCGCCTACACCGTCGACGGAGGAGAACTCGGCGAGATCTCAAATGAAACCTGGTCTGCGCGTACGGCTACGATCACTTTCCACGGGATGTCGACGCATCCCGGCTATGCAAAGGATATCCTCGTGAACTCGATGTATGCAGCGAGCGATTTTCTATCGGGCTTTCCCCCGAATATGCTGCCCGAGACGACCGAGGGCCGCGTCGGATTTGTTCACCCGTACAGCTCGACGCTCGATATCGAGACGTCTACCGTTAAGGTGCTGGTGCGCGATTTTGACCTAAGCGGCATTGAGGCGAAAGAGAACATGCTCAAGCAAATGGTCGCCGCGACGCAGATCAAATTCCCGAACGTGCGGATCGAATATGCGAGCACGCTTGGGTATCTGAATATGAAAGAGGTTCTCAAGGACTATCCTCAACTCACTGACTACGCGATAGAGGCAGCACGCCGTGTCGGCGTGACGTCCAAGATGAAGCCGATCCGCGGCGGTACCGACGGCGCTCGCCTCACGGCAAGAGGCCTGCCGACCCCGAACTTATTCACAGGCGGGCACAACTTTCACGGGAAGCTCGAGTGGAACTCGAAAAAGGGCCTGGAAAAGTCGACCGAGATGCTCGTCAACCTGGTGCAGATCTGGGCGGAGAGATCCAAGTAGCTATTTCCGTTCGACGTACAGGTCGGGAAATCGCTCTTTAAGCGCAGCGATCTTTGGCAGATCGTGATAGATAATGTAGGGCTGCGTCGGATTCTTTCTGGCGTAGTCCTGATGATATTTTTCGGCCTCAAAGAATTCTGTTAGCGGGCTCACTTTTGTGGCGACCGGTTTTGCGAGGACCTTGGCTTTATCGATCGCCGCGATATAGTCGGACGCCAGCTTCTTCTGCTCATCGTTGACAAAGAATATCTCCGACCGGTATTGCTTTCCGATGTCCGGCCCCTGTCGGTCGACCTCGGTCGCGTCGTGAGCGACCGAAAAGAAGATCGTCAGCAGCTGCACGTACGTCACCTTTGACGGGTCAAACGTGACCTGAACGGCCTCGGCGTGTCCGGTTTTCTCTCCGCTCACCTTGTCGTAATCGGCATCCTCTTTTGTGCCGCCCGCATACCCTGAGCGAGCATCGGTCACACCCTTGACGTGTTCAAAGACTGCCTCGATCCCCCAAAAACAGCCGCCGGCGAAAACTGCTGTCTGCGATCCTTTGCTATCCGTTGGGGCGCTTGTCGGAGTCGGCGCCAGTGAACCCAGGTCAGCTGCCGTATGCGACGCCGAGGTTCCCGCGACCGCACATCCGATGGCGGAGAAAACGAAGGCCGCGATAAGAGCCTGCATTGTTGTTATTAGTCCTCTCATTGTTAGCGTTCCACAGTTAGGGATTCGTCAATGCCTGTCGATTGGATGCTCACCAGGGAGCAAAACTGCGCCAATTCTTTGCTAGAATAACATCGATAACGATGAACAAAGGCGCAATCGATTCTTCTCGAGCCCCCGAGCCGGTCGGCCTGTACCCTCACGCACGCAGAGTCGGGAACTTGCTGTTTCTGTCCGGCGTCGGTCCGCGCGAGCGAGGGACGAAGAAAATCCCGGGCGTCGAATTGAATGACGCGGGCGAGATCCTTTCGTATGACATCGAGACTCAGTGTCGCTCGGTTTTCGAGAACGTCCGGGCCATCGTCGAGGATGCGGGTTCGTCATGGGAAAACATCGTCGATGTAACAGTCTTTCTCACGAATATGAAGGATGATTTCGCTGCGTATAATCGGGTTTACGCCGAGTATTTTGAAGATAATCGTCCCTGCCGCACCACCGTCGAGGTGGGCGCGCTGCCTACTCCTATCGCAATTGAACTTAAAATCATCGCAACAATCTAAGGAGAACAAATGATAGAAACACACGGTTACGCAACAGACAGTCCGGAGGCCAAATTCCATCCCTGGACCTTTCAGAGAAGGGACGTTGGACCGAATGACATTCTTATCGAGATCGAATACGCCGGCATTTGCCACTCCGACATTCACGCGGCCAAGAACGAATGGGAAGCGATGATGCCGACCACCTATCCGCTCGTGCCGGGTCACGAGATCGTTGGCCGTGTCACAAAGGTCGGCGATGCGGTGACGAAGTTCAAAGTCGGCGATATCGCGGGCATCGGCTGCTTTGTAGACTCTTGCCGTGAATGCAAGCCTTGTAAAGAAGGCTTTGAGCAGTTTTGCCAAAAGATGGCTGCGTACACCTATTCCGGCACGTACATGGACCGCGTTACGCCGACATACGGCGGTTATTCGGACAAATATGTGATAGACGAGAATTACGCGCTGAAGGTAAATATTGAAGGTGACCTCTCGGGGATCGCCCCGCTAATGTGTGCTGGTATTACGACGTATTCGCCGCTGCGGCGTTTTGGAGCCGGTCCGGGCAAGAAGGTCGGCATAGTCGGTCTCGGCGGACTCGGCCACATGGGCGTAAAACTTGCTCACGCCATGGGGGCGGAGGTCACTGTGTTCAGCACCTCGTCATCGAAGGAGGCCGACGCCAAAGCTCTTGGCGCAGACCACTTTGTGATGACCAAGGACCCTGCGAATCTCGAGCCGCTTGCGGGCACCTTCGACATCATCCTGGACACGGTGTCAGCCGATCATGACGTCAACCCGTACATCGCCATGCTCGGTGTGCGCGGAACACTCGTCGTGATCGGCGTGCCGCCAAGCCCCAACAGCGTTCATTCGTTCGGGTTGATCTTCGGCAACAAGGCTCTCGCCGGTTCGCTTATCGGCGGTATTCCTGAAACGCAGGAGATGCTCGATTTCTGTGCTCAGCATAATGTGAGGGCCGATGTCGAGATCATCACGCCCGACCGCATCGAAGAAGCGTACGACCGAACGATCAAGTCGGACGTTCGGTACCGCTTTGTGATCGATATGGCCTCCGCGTGATCGAAGTCAGTTATTAATAACGGCCGGGCTCGTTCCACACGCGCCCGGCCATTAGTTTGTTTTCGCCTGGTTTGGTTATCTGACTCGCATCGCCGGCAGCGGCTTGTCGCCCGTCGCGCCAAAAACGTGTGAGGCGATGCCGGCCGTACTCTGGTCCATCCACCAAATGCCGTTGCGGAATATAGCAAGATCTGCCTTGCCGTCGCCGTCATAATCCGCGGGTGCCGGCGTGTCAGACGCATTGCCGAAGTAGCCATAGCGGACCGATCCGTTGCCCGAATTCAGGATAAACCAAACGCCGTCACGAAATGCCGCGACGTCAGCCTTGGCGTCGCCGTCGTAATCGGCGGGAACTAGGCGGTCAGTCGCGACACCCCACTGTGCATATTTGACGCTCGAATTGCTGCTTTGCAGGATGTACCAAACGCCGTTTGAAGGACGAAAAACGGCGACATCCATCTTCGAGTCTCCATCATAGTCGCTGACCACCGGCCGGTCGCCCTGCGAGCCCCATTGGACGGTGTTCCACGTTCCGGCCGGGGCGGTAATGTCTCGGTAGAAGAAGTTGCTCGGCCCGCCGGCCGTACCTTCGCGGAATATCGCAAGGTCCGCCTTGCCGTCACCCGTGTAATCGCCGACCACCGTGGGATCGTCGCCCGTTCGGCCAAACTGCTGAATGCTGGCCGTCTGGTCTGAACTTCTGAGGATAAAGAAAGTCGCCCGGTCCGGATTGCCCGCGTCCTCGCGCCACACGGCGATGTCGGTTTTCTCGTCGCCGTCAAAATCGGCAGGCGTCACCTTGTCCGTCGGGAAGCCCCAATTAGCTGACAGGAGCGACGCGTTCGAGCTCCGCCTGATGTACCAATTTCGATCACTCGGCCGGAATACGCCAATATCTGCCTTACCGTCGCCGTCGAAATCAAAGTCGGTCGGACCGGCGACCAGCTCGTCACTCATCGTGATCCGCGCGATGCGGTTTCGCGTTTGCCCGTCAAACGTCGTGAACGCGCCGCCGACAAAATACTTTCCGTCCCCGAGCGAGTTTAGATAGCCGGGCCCCGCAAAACTCGTGGAATCGCCGACGAGCATATTGCGGAAGGTGGTGTCGAGCGAACCGTCCGTATTTAACCTTGCAAGATTCAGGCGGGCCTGGCCGCCGACTTGCTGAAACGCTCCGGCGATCAAAACCTTGCCACTCGGCAGGACCATGATCGCGTTGACGCCCGGATTGGTTCCCGTCACAAAGGGCACCGGAGCAAATGAGGTATCGATCGAGCCGTTGCTGTTCAATCGGGCCACGAAGTTACGTCCGCTTTCGCCGCCGAGTCCCTGAGCGGTCCCGCCAACATATATCTTTCCGTCGGGCATTGGAACAGCTCCAAACAGGATGCCAGTCCCGGAGATCGTGAGAGAAAACGTCGTGTCGACGGAACCGTTCAGATTGAGGCGAACAATGCCGCGCCGAGCCACACCATTGACCATATTGAAGCCGCCTATGGCATAGAGCTTGTTCGAAATCTCGTCGAAGTAGACCCTGCTGATGGTGCTATTCATCTCAGGCACTGAGAATGTATTATCGATCGAGCCATTAGTGTTCAGACGATAAAGTCCCGCTGAGAATGAGCTGGAAATGCCGATCATGAACTTTCCGTCCGGCAGCAGGGCTCCGCGTCCGACGCCGTTGCCCGAGCTGATGCCTGCGTCGAAGGATTCGTCCACAGTAAAATCCGCATTGAGTCGAGCAATGCGACGCCGCGTAATGCCGCCGACCAGATCAAAGCCGCCCGTTATGATAAATTTGCCGTCCGGCAGCGGTACGATCTGATTCACGATGCTGCTCGGATTTGGACCCACAAACGAGGTGTCGCGCGTACCGTCGGGGTTGAGGCGGGCCAGGTACCCGGTCGTTACACCACCGATCTTGGTCAAGTTTCCGCAGACCAGGATCTTTCCGTCCGGCAGCTTAAGTGCCTGATAAACCGGCAGGTCGGCATTCGGGTTAAACGCGTCAAGTGTTTGAGCACTCCCTTGGGCCGTAAACCCGGCGATGATCATGAACACAAGCTTAATGACAGGCAATCGTAACTTCATTTTGAATTCTCCCCTTAAATTTTGTCTTACCTGTATATGCGAAGAAAACGCCGGTTGGGTGACATAAATCTATTTAACTTGCAGACATTGCGGGTTAGGCGGCATTCGTTCTCCTGACGTCGTAAAATGGCCTATGCGATACGTTGCTCTATTGCGGGGGATAAACGTTGGCGGTAACACAATGGTCAAGATGTCCGAGCTGAAGACAGCACTCGAATCTCTCGGCCTGGTGAACGTCGTGACCTACATCAACAGCGGAAATGTAGCTTTCGACCACGAAAAGACAACCGACAGGAAACTTGTCGCGAAGATCGAACCGGCAGTCGAAACTTTGGTCGGCAAACCGATCAGGGTCATGGTCCGTTCGCAAACCGATATAAAACGAATCCTCGATGCTGACCCTTTTGCGGGGAAATATGAAAGCCATAAGCAAATGCATGTTCTTTTCATGGACAGCAACATGCCGGCCGAGGCCATCTCGGCGCTGAAAGAAAAAGAGTCAGACAGTGAAAAGTTCCTGGCCAAAGGGAACGAGATCTATGCGTTGCTGACTGGAGGTGTGGCCGACAGCATCCTGGGGAGCGGATTTATCGAACGGAAGCTCGGTGTTGCTTACACCGGGAGAAATTGGCGGACCGTTCAGAAACTGGCAGAACTTTGATCTCAATATCCTAAGGCCGTGCCGGTGATCCGCAGCGGCCTTTTTGCCCGATAAAACAGGGCCTAGTTAAAGTTAATGAACCAGCTATAGCTTGGGGTCCGTGCGACCTCGACGGTCGTGTTGTCGCGGATGATCAGACGATAACGGATCGGCGTTTCCCCTGGTTCGGGATCAAAGCCGAGGATCGAGTAAGGCATAAACAGCTGCACCTTGTCGTACTTTGCGTCCTCAAAACCGGGCGTGAAGGTCTTGCCCACGTAGGCAGTTCCGTCCTTCGCGGTGTTATTTTTCGTACCGTCAGAGAAAAGCGGCTTATTGTTCTCATCGTAAAAGAACGCAAGAATACGGCACGGCACCTTTAGTGCATTCTGGATACGAAACTTAACCGTGATCCTGACGCCGATCTGGTTGTTTAACGAGACCCTTTCCTGCGAAACGTTTTCAAAGATCGCGTTGGGCTTTATGTTGCCGAACGGCTCGTACTCGCTAACGATATCGAGCTCGGGCCCGGGATGTGTAGCCACGCCCGACCCATCGACCGCGAAAGCAGAAACCGTTAGAAGGGTGGAAAGCAGCAGCACCCTGGCACCAGAGCGCGCACGTATCCCCATGTGGGAAAGATTGAACATTTAGATTGTCTCCTGATTTTTATTACTGACGGCACAATTGTATCAGATAAAAGCGCGGCGCGGACCGCGTCTGAGTGAAAGCCGCCCGAGCGGCGACGGTGGCGTCGAGAATCGGCTCTTGGGTGATATGATTTCCGTATGCCCATACGCCGACCGTTCAACTTCAAACAGTGGATCGATGAGCACCGGCACCTGCTCAAGCCGCCGGTCGGGAATCAGTGTGTTTACCAGAATGAGGACTTTATCGTGATGGTCGTCGGCGGCCCGAATTCGCGTAAGGACTATCACTGGGACGAGGGTGAGGAACTGTTTTATCAGCTTGAAGGCGACCTCATGGTTCAGATACAAGAGGACGGCAAGGCAGTCGAAGTGCCGGTGCGCGAGGGCGAGATGTTCCTGCTGCCCCCGCGTGTTCCTCATAATCCCATTCGCGGAGCGAACACGATCGGCCTAGTCATCGAACGCAAACGCCGCGAGGGTGAGATGGACGGGCTACTGTGGTTTTGCGAGAAGTGTAACCACAAACTATACGAAGAGTATTTTCAGCTCGGGGACATCACCACGCAGTTTCAGGGCGTTTTCAAGCGATTCTACGGCGATGAAGCCCTGCGCACGTGCGATGCCTGCGGCAACGTGATGGAACCGCCGCCCGTCGTCAGCTAAACCGTTCATGCTCAAAATAGACGTTCATACTCACATCCTTCCTCGCGAGATACCGCGGTGGAAGGATAAATTCGGCTATGGCGGTTTTATCACGCTCGACCATTACAAGCCGTGCTGCGCTCGAATGGTGCGTGACGACGGCGTGTCGTTCCGCGACATCGATGAAAACTGCTGGTCGCCCGAAAAGCGGATCGAGGAATGCGACGCCTCGGGCGTTAACGTTCAGGTCCTCTCGACCGTGCCCGTGATGTTCAGCTATTGGACAGAACCTAAGGACGGCGCCGAGATCGCCAAGTTCCTTAACGATCATATCGCAGAGATCGTCGAGCGCTTCCCGCAACGGTTCGTCGGCCTCGGCACTGTGCCGATGCAGGCCGCCGACCTCGCTATTCGCGAACTCGAACGCTGCAAGGCGATCGGCCTCGCGGGCGTACAGATCGGCACGAACGTAAATCAAGAAAATCTCGGCGACGACAAGTTCTTTGACTTTTTTGCCGCTTGCGAACGCCTCGGCATGGCCGTATTCGTCCACCCCTGGGACATGATGGGCGAAAAAGACATGCAGAAATACTGGCT
>CAZWSK010000110.1:0-8193 GCA_964636445.1 uncultured Chloracidobacterium sp. | reverse complement strand
GGCTTCGGCGTTTTCTCCTGCTTTGGCGGAGCGATGTCCGCGAGAGCGGCCACCGCCGCCGCGGCCAACACGGTGAGCAAAAGTGCGATTCGTTTCATATCTTGACTCCTTATTTGGCGAAATTTTGGTGAATTATAACAGCATTTCTGTCAGAACCACCTGCGGTAGCGGGTGGTTTAACGTTTGGTTTCAGAACGGCCCTGCGAGGAATTCTTGCGGGGTTCAACCACCCGCTACCGCAGGTGGTTCTGACTCTGCTAAACTTTTTGCAATATGCGTTCACAACTTAAGAGATTCATCGACGCGATGGACGACGGTTCCGTGGCGATCATTCCCGCCGCGCACGAGCAGACGCGGAGCTACGACACCGAATATAAATTTCGCCAGGACTCGGATTTTTGGTATCTGACAGGCTTCCCGGAACCTGACGCGATCGCGGTGATCACGAAAGGAGACAAAAAGCCCTTCACGCTCTATGTCCGCCCGCGCGATCTCGAGATGGAAACGTGGTTCGGCCGCCGTCAGGGCGTCGAGGGGGCGGTCAAGAATTACGCCGCTGACCGGTCATTCCCGATCGAGAAGTTCACCGGCGATCTCGGCAAACTGCTCGACGGCCATGAGAAGCTCTACTACCGCTTCGCCGTCGATTCCGCTCTCGACCATCAGATCCTTGGCTACCTGACCGAACAGCGCGTCCGTCGGCTAAAGACCGCATATCCGCCGCACACGATCATCGACCCGACGCCGATCATCGGCGAGATGCGTCTGCACAAGTCGCCTGAAGAGGTCGAAATGATGCAAAGGGCCGCCGACATCGCCGCCGAGGCGCACCTGCTCGCGATGAAAAAGGTAAAGCCCGGCATGAACGAGGGCCAGGTGGAATCCCTCATGGAAGCCTACATGCGGGACAAGGGCGCCAGCGGCGTCGCATATAATTCCATCATCGGCGGCGGCGACAATGCGACCATCCTACACTACGTCGAGAACAACATGCCGCTCAAAGACGGCGACCTTCTCTTGGTCGACGCGGGTGCGGAATACCAAGGCTACGCGTCGGACATAACGCGCACCTTTCCCGTTAACGGCAAGTACACTCAGGCGCAGCGCGAGGTTTACGACATCGTTCTCGACGTTCAGCTCAAGTGCATCGAGTACACCAAGACCGGCAACACCGTGAAAGGCCGCCAAGAGTATTCGATAGAACTCCTGACCGAAGGCATGCAGAAACTCGGCCTCCTCAAAGGCAAAACGAGCGACCTCATTAAGAAAAAGGCCTACATGAAATACTACATGCACGGCGTCGGCCACTACCTCGGCCTCGACGTGCACGACGCAGGCCGCTACTTCGTCGATCAGCAGGCCAAACAGTCAAAACCCTTCGCCCCCGGAATGGTCCTGACCGTCGAGCCCGGCCTTTACATCCCGCCCGACGATAAATCAGCCCCCGCGAAATATCGAGGCATCGGCATACGGATCGAAGATGATGTGCTGGTGACAGAAGACGGCAACCGAAACCTCACCGCGAAAGTCACGAAAGACCCTGACGAGATCGAGGCGATCATGGCCCGATCCGCACGAAAATAATGAGCCTGGACGTCGTCATCAAAAATCTGCCTCTCGCTTTCGCGGCGCTCTTCGTCGCGATCCTCTTCGTCCAGTCGGGCCTCGACAAGGTCTTTGATTGGAAGGGCAATCTCGGCTTTCTGACCGAACATTTCTCCAAAACCTTTGTTGCCGGATCGGTGCCCATGATGCTCGCGACGATCACGGTGCTGGAGATAGCTACCGGATTACTATCAGCGGTCGGATTGATCTATCTCCTTGTCACAGGACAGAACACGCTTATCTTCTACGCGTCAATATTAGGCGCAGCCAGTCTGACTGCCCTGTTCTTCGGCCAGCGCATAGCAAAGGACTATCCCGGCGCTGCCGTTCTAGTCCCTTACTTTCTCCTACTACTTTTAATGATGTATCTGTCGAAGCCTAGCGCGTGAGCCGGACTATCTGCAGCTTGACGACATATGCGTTCGCTGCGATCTTGCGGCTTGAGGTCGGTTCCGGGCTCAGCGTATCGATCGAGACTGCCCATACGCCGACTTGGTCGCCGCGTTGTCCGACCGTTGAATTAAAGATGTAATCTTTGGTTCCCTTTTCGCCGGTAATTCGAAACTTCACCTTCGCGTTCCCGGGCCAGATGCACTCGACATCCTTAGGGCAGCGCGAGTCTTCCGTCACACCGAGGAACTTAACCTTGAGGCCGCTCATTTTCGCGATCTTCTGCTGGCCGACCTTGAGAGTGACGGTCTCGATCTGCCACCCCTCGCCCTCGCCTTTCTGGGAATAACCCGTCATAGCCATCAACAGCCCAATAAGTATTGCAAATAAAGCGGTTTTCATCATCGTCCTCCGCGGAAGCGATCATCGCGTCCGCACTATTAGAACGAAACGCCGTCGCTCGCGTTGCAGAAAATCTATGCTGCAGCCGAAGCGCCTGCCTTGATCTTCTCTTCAATAGCCCTTGCGAATTCGTTCGTCTTAGCCGTGCCGCCCAAGTCGCGCGTTAGCGTTTTGCCTTCCGCAAATACCGCCAGCAACGCCGTCTCAAACCGCGCAGCCGCGTCGCGTTCGCCGATGTGTCGGAGCATTTCGATCGCCGACATCATCAGTGCGGTCGGGTTTGCGATGCCTTGTCCGGCGATGTCGGGTGCGGAACCGTGGACAGCCTCAAACACCGCACCGAGCTCGCCGATATTCGCTCCCGATGCAAGGCCCAGCCCGCCGATCAGTCCAGCGCACAGGTCCGAGACGATGTCGCCGTAAAGGTTCTCCATCACCATCACGTCAAACTGCTCAGGCCGCATCACCAGCTGCATACAGCAGTTGTCGATGATCTTGTCGTCGGATTCGATCTCGGGAAAATCCTTAGCGACGTTATAAAAACATTCGAGAAACAGCCCGTCCGACTGCTTCATAATATTCGCCTTATGCACGGCCGTTACCTTCTTGCGGCCGTTGTCGCGGGCAAACTCGAATGCGTACTTCGCGATCCGCGTCGAGGCCTTTTCTGTAATGATCTTTAAACTCTCGACCACGCCCGGAACCACTTCGTGCTCGAGTCCCGAATATAACCCTTCGGTATTTTCGCGAACGATCACGAGGTCAAGTTCAGGATTTCTGCTCTCGATCCCCGGCAAAGCCTTTACCGGCCGCACATTCGCGTAAAGGTCCAACGCGCGGCGAAGGCCGACATTCACCGACGTAAAGCCCTTGCCCACCGGCGTCATCTGCGGCCCCTTCAGCGCGACCTTGTTTCGCCTGATCGACTCGATCGTCTCGTCCGGCAGCGTCGTGCCAAATTTCTCCAGCGCCTGCACGCCCAATATTTGCGTTTCCCATTCAATGTCCGCTCCCGCAGCTTCGATGACTCTCACAGTCGCCGCCACGATCTCAGGCCCAATACCGTCGCCGGGAATTAATGTAATAGTGTGCTTCATACTCATCCCTATCTTACGCGATTCCGAAAGACTGAAAAACCTAACGGCTAAACCGCTAACGGCTAGCGGCTGCATTTCATATACTTGTACTTTATGTCGGATGTTCTCATCATCGGCGGCGGCGTTATAGGCCTGAGCATCGCCCGCGAACTGCATCGCAGTGGAGCCGGTAAGATAACCGTCCTAGACAAGGGCGTCTGCGGCGGTGGGGCTTCGTGGGCGGCCGCAGGAATGCTCTCGCCCGACGTCCACGGCGTCGAGCATGACAGTTTTTATGAACTTTGCGCCGCGTCGGAGGCGATGTTCCCAGCTCTCGCGGCCGAGTTGAATGAGGAAACGAACGTCGATATCGAACTCGAGCAAACCGGCACTCTCGAGGTAGCCGTCGGCGATAAGCAGGGCAGTCAGCTTCTCGCGAAATGCCGCGCCCAGGCCGCCGCGGGCATCACCGCGGAAACGCTCTCACTCGAAGACCTGCTAAAACGCGAACCTGAACTGTCTTCACTCATAACGATCGGCGCTTTCTATCCAAACGATTGGCAGGTCGAGAACCGCAAACTTCTTGCAGCACTGCGACGCTATGCAGAACTAAACGGGATCGAGATTCGCGAGAATGTTGCGGTTGACAAGGTCATCGTCTACGATGGCCGCGCGAACGGCGTTGGGACAGCCGCCGGCCGGGTCAGCGCCGATCACACGATAATTGCAACGGGCGCGTGGACGTCGCTCATCAAACTCGGGAGCTCCGAGATGCCGTTTGATGTAAAGCCAATTCGCGGGCAGATAGTTGAATTTCAAGGCAGGCCCGGCGAGATCGCACACGTCATCTGGAGCGATCACGGCTATATCGTTCCTCGTCGTGACGGGCGAATTCTGGCGGGCTCGACATCGGAGGACGTCGGATTCGATCACTCTGTTACAGACGAGGCCCGTGATGAATTGATCTCAATGGCCACGCAGATCGCGCCCGTGATCGGAACCTTGCCCGTGACAGCCCATTGGTCGGGATTAAGGCCTTTTGCCGCAGACGGCCTACCGGTGATTGGGCCGGTCGCGGGCATCGACGGACTAACGGTCGCGTCCGGACATTATCGCAACGGCATATTGCTCGCACCGATAACGGCCCGACTGGTCGCGGACAGAATTTTAAATAATGAAGCCACGCTCGATCTCGCCGCATTCAGGCCGGATCGCTTTCGCTCAGCCGCAGCTATTTAATTAATGAAGTTTTCCGTCATTATCGCCATCCTGATGCTTTCGAGCGGTCTCGTCGCCCAGTCCGGCCGCGTCGCCACGTCTACCGCAGGCGCGCCGAATGCCGCTGACCAGCCGACCGTTAAGCAGCTCTTCGACGAGGCCAACGGCTATGTAAGGGCAAAACTGACGGAGTTCGACGAAAAGAAAATAAAGTACAGCGACTCGTTGTTTGACCGCACAAAGCGCGAGCAACGCCAGCTTGCCGCTCGTCACGCCGCTGCGGCGGCCCGGCGTACGGACCTCGCCGGCGAGGACTTTTACTACGCCGGGATGCTCAATTGGATCGCGGAGAACATGGACGGAACAGCTGAGAATCTTGCGAAATTCGCAGCTCTCGAAGACGTTCCCGCCAACCGCGCTCAGACTGCCCGTTCGGTTCTCGCCGTCGCCCTCGCCAAACAAAAGAAGCTCACAGACGCCGAGAAAGTTTACGCCGATTACCTCTCAAAAGAACCGCGCAAGCTCACCGAACGCTCTCGCATCGAGGGCGAACTCGCCAAGGCGTATCAATCGGTGGGTGATTTCCCTAAAATGGTCCCGCACGCCGAGGCGGCCTATTCTGCCTCAAAAGAACTTCTGGCGGACGCCTCGTCACGTGCCCGCGGGCTCGACGAGATCCTCGACGCGGGAATGCTCGTCTTCGAAGCGCATCGTGACAGCGGCAGCCGCGAAAAGGCCGAAAAGGCACTCGAGGACATGCGTGTGACCGCCGCGGTGGTCAATTCATCAGGCTTCTTTTATTACGCCGTCGATCAAAAGATAAAGTATTTGATCGAGACCGGCCGCAAACCCGCCGCGATGGCCTATTACACCGCGACGCTGACCGCGATACCAAAGGAGATCGTCGACAAGTACACGCAGGCCGAGGTCACATCGCGGCTCAAAAAACGCGAGCGCCAATACAAACTGCTCGGCGAGACCGCACCGGAATTCACCGTCCCCGTCGAGTGGTTCCCCGGCAAGCCGCGAACCCTCGCCGCCATGCGCGGCAAGGTCGTGTTGCTCGATTTTTGGGCCACATGGTGCGGCCCGTGCTTTGAGGCGTATCCGTCGCTTATCGAATGGGATCAGAACTATCGCGACGCAGGCCTCGAGATCATCGGCGTCACTCGATACTACGGCAAGGCCAGCGGCATGCCGGCCGACGAAGTGTCTGAGCTAAGCTTCCTAAAGCAATTCCGCACCCGCGAACGCCTTCCGTATGATTTCGCCGTCGCCACCGGCCAAGCCGTCCAGCTGCAGTACGCCGCCACCGCCCTGCCCACCGCCGTCATCCTCGACCGCAAAGGCGTGATCCGCTACATCGAAACCGGCTCCAGCACCGCCCGCATCGCGCAGATGCATGAGGTGGTCAAGAAGCTGCTAGCGGAGAAGTAAAGAGGTCTTAGGTCTTAGGTCTTAGGTCTTAGGTCTTAGGTCTTGGGTCTTTGGTCTTGGGTCCTTTGTCTTTGATCTTGGGTCTTAGGTCTTAGGTTTTGGTTCTTGGGTCTTAGGCCTTTGCCTTGCGCCTTTTCCGGTTTTCCATTCCTGTCCCTTCTCACCTTCATTGCCTTCATTTCTGTCCTAAGTTTGAGTTTCTAGAATCTCAAATTTGAAATTTTAAATTTCAGATCTTATGTTGCTTTTGCATTCGTTCTTGTCCGGGTTTTTAGATCCTAAATTTCAGGTCCGCATCATCTCCTTATCCCTCTCACAACTGAGTATTTCCGTCCCAAAACACCTTCGACCAATCCCGCAATTATCTCTACCAAACCGCATCTTCCACCCGCGACAAAGCCCAAAGACCTTTGCGCTAAGCACCCATTTTCCTCGACAAACACAGGCTTTTGCTAAAATGTGAAACGTTTCACACTCAAAATGTGAAACGTTTCACATTTTTTCCACAGGCAGAAAAGTTTTCCCCCAAAAACGCGCTAAGATTGCGTTTTATGCCGCGAAACGGTCGCAACGGACACGACGAGAAGGGCCGCCCTCAGGGCCTGTATGACCGCATCGCCGACGTCCAAAACCTGGCGATGAAGCTCAACGGCTATCGTCAGTCCGTCGCACGATTTCTCAAATTGCTCAACCTAGACATCGGCGAAGATTCGCTTGTCCTTGACGCCGGATGCGGCACCGGCCTCGTCACCCTCGCGCTGCAGGCGGCAGGCTATCGGCCGAGACGGATCGAGGCCCTGGACCTGTCGTTCAAATCGCTCACTATCGCGCGGGAGGAGTTCCGCGAACGCCGCCGCCTCGCACGCCGTGCAGACTGTGTGCAGGGCAATGTACTCAAGCTCCCGTACAGCGACGACACCTTTGATCTCCTGATGACCTGCGGCGTGCTCGAGTACGTACCGCTCGACGCCGGACTCGCCGAGGCCGCCCGTGTCATGAAAAAGGGCGCCACGCTGGTACTACTTCCCGTCAAACCTTCTATCGTCGGCTCGATGCTGGAATTGCTCTACAACTTCAAGATCCATCCGCTGGAAAATGTCCGCCGCGCCGCATCTCAACATTTTGAGATCGTCGGCAATTTTGAGTTTCCTGCCAACGAACCGATCTCATGGTCCAAAACGATCTTTCTGCTCAAAAAGAAATGAGCCGCTCGCCGCTCATCATCGCCCATCGCGGGGCAAGTGCACACGCCCCTGAGAATACGATGGCTGCGTTTCAACTTGGCATAGACCAAGGAGCCGACGGCGTCGAATTCGACGTGCATCTCGCAAAGGACGGCGTGCCTGTCGTCATTCACGACCCAACCCTCAAACGAACAGGCGGCCGAAATGAAAAGGTCGCCGATCTGACGTCCCGGCAGCTTTCCGAGATCGATATCGGCTCGTGGTTCAACAAAAAGTATCCGCCACGGGCGAGGCCGGAATACGCGAGTCAAACCGTGCCGACCCTCGAACGCGTTCTAAGCTTATTCGATGCCGAAGCGGGCCCGATCTATGTCGAACTGAAATGTGATCTCTCGAACTACAAACCGCTGTCGGCCGCGGTGTGCTCACTGTTGCGTAATTCCCCGCTGCTGCCCCGCGTTATTATCAAGAGCTTTCGCCTGGCCGCGATCCCCGACGTTCGGGGCCTGCTGCCTGACGTACAGACGGCTGCGTTGTTCGAGCCGTCGATATTGACGATCCTTCGGCGGCGGAAGCACATCGTGGCGATCGCCCGCGAATTTGGTGCCCACCAGTTGTCACTGCATCGATCGCTCGCGACACGGAAATTGACACATCTTGCCAGCGAAGCGGGCATGCCCGTAACTGTTTGGACCGTGGACGACCCAAAGTGGATAGTACGCTGCCGCCAACGCGGAATTGGGACCTTGATCACAAATGACCCGCTAAAACTCGTGACATCATACCGCTGATGCTTGCCGACAAACTGAAGCGGGCATAAACTCAAAAGAGATGAAGATTTACGACAGCGTCCTCGACCTGATCGGCAACACGCCGCTGGT
>CAZWSK010000109.1:3053-8211 GCA_964636445.1 uncultured Chloracidobacterium sp. | reverse complement strand
GCTGCGAAGATCGGCGAGTTCGGGCCAAAAGTTGAGTATTTTTCCCCGAAAACACTTTCGACCAATCCCGGCTTTATGTTCGACCAACGGGGGTATTTCACCCGCGACTAAGGGCATTTACCTTTGCGCAATGTACCCATGTTCCTCGACAAATACTGGCTTTTCGCGAAATGTGAAACGTTTCACACTCAAAATGTGAAACGTTTCACATTTTTTCCACAGGGCAGAAAGTTTTCCCCCTGGTGAAACAAAAAGCGGGCTTAGTGCAGAACGCCGTTGTCGGATTTGATGAGGTCGACGGGTCTTTCGGTGCGGTTCGCGGGGCGTGGGATCTCGCCGGGTTTGGAGGGAAGCCAGGTGCGATGTTCGTAGAGGGCGCGTTCCATTTTTTCGCGGGTCTGCGGTTTGGACATCAGGTAGCCCTGGCCGTAGTCGCAGCCGAGGTTCTGGAGCAGCTTGAGCTGAGATTCGGTTTCGATGCCTTCGGCGATCACTTTCTTTTTCAGGCTCTTGGCGAGCGAGATGATGGTCTGCAGGATCTCTGAATTCTCGCCGCCCTCGCCCACACTGTAAACGAACGAACGGTCGATCTTTAGCGTGTCGAACGGCAGCCGGTGCAGGTAGCTCAGGCTCGAATAACCCGTGCCGAAATCGTCGATCGAAAGCTGCACGCCCAACTGTTTCAGGCGATTAAGCACGCTGATCGTGTGCTCTGCATTCTCCATCGCAGCACTTTCCGTGATCTCGAGTTTTAGCGATTGCGGCCGTATTTTCGTTAGTTCAAGGACCTCCCTGACGTTGTCGAGCAGGTCGTCGTTACCCAGGTGTTTGCCCGAGATGTTGACGCTAATTATCAGATCGGCGTACTCAGGACCGATCGCCTGCCACGCCGCGAGCTGACGGCACGCGGTATTCAGCATCCACCGCGTCATCGGCACGATCTGGCCCGATTCCTCGGCGATCGGGATGAATTTATTCGGCGGGATCTGGCCAAATTCCGCGTGATGCCACCGCATTAAGGCCTCAAAGCCCAACAATCCGCCGGTGTGCAGATCGACCAGCGGCTGATAGCTGACGGCCAGCTCTTCGCGGTCGATAGCTAGGCGAAGATCGTTCTCGTAACGGACCCGCTCGAGAAATCGCGTCCGCAGATCCTTTGTGAAAACGGCGACCCCGCGCTCCTTTTCTTTAGCGAAATGCATCGCGATATCCGCGTCGCGAAGCACCTCTTCGGGCGTGTGGTATTCAGCGTCACACGGCGCGACGCCAACATTTACCGATATCGAAATGCGATTCCCGCTAAGGCTGAAAGGCTGCGCTATGCTGTCAAAGATGCGCTGCGCCACCTTTTGCGCCTTACCGGCCGTCGACAGGTTGCGCAGGATCACCGCGAACTCATCGCCGCCGATCCGCGCGACCATGTCGTCGGGGTTGAGCATCCGCACGAACCGCTTGCCCGCGATCATCAACACCTTGTCTCCCAGCGTGTGACCCAGCGAATCGTTGATATTCTTGAACCGAGCCAGGTCCAAAAACAGCACATGAAACGTCTGTGAAGGATCGTCTTTGTAGTTCAGGATGAGCTTGCGCAGAATGTCGCCAAAGTGCTTTCGATTCGGCAGACCGGTGAGTGAATCATGAAGTGCGGCATGCTGCAGATCCGCCTCGCTCTTACGCAAAGCAACGTTGGCACGCTCTTCTTTCTGCAGCGAAATGGCCAATTGCGCCGCGTGCTCCTCAGCCTCGACACGCCGATCGCGCTCGGTCTCGGCTTTGGCCCGTTCAGCCGCCTCCATACTCGCAAAAGCTGTGTTTGCTTCGTTTATGGATTGTCGATAGCTCAGGTATGCGATGCCCAAGGCAAGGAATGCTATCAGGCCTGTCGGCACATCGCCGTAATTGATCAGCTTAAAGGCCATTCCAGCAAGGCCGGCTCCCACGATCTGGGTCATCGAACTGGCAAAGCAGTCGCGCTTCCACACCTGCCATAGGTTCACGCCCTCTTTTAATGCCTGGAAGATCGATGCCAGGACCGAGGTCATCGCAAACTGTACCAACGCCAAGCTCGCCAGCGTCGCGATCAATAGCTGCGTGCTTCCGGCGGGTGCCGTTATAAAAGCAAAATGAGGTACGTTTAGCCAGATCAGGTATGTTACGGCCGTGGCGATGGCGTTGATCGACACATTCGTCGGGATCATCAGCCTCCCGAATGGAAATCCTTTATGCCGGAGATAAAGACAGCTCGCCAGGCTCTCGGCCGCCGCGACAATTATCGCGGCTGGCCCGCCATACAGCAGAAACGAAAGAAAGATCGCGGCGTCCGAAAAACTGATCGCAAATCTTGAACCATGCAAGGCCAACGTCATCCGCGGCGCGACCAAAGTCGCAAAAAGCAGAATCAGCAGATAGTCCCAGCTAATGAGGTTCGGTCCCATGAGCGAGAATGCCCAAGCTACCGACGCCCCTCCTAGAAGGATCGCTGTCCATTTTGCAGATTTGGCTATGTTGTCTCGGCTCATCGGGAGTCGGGTCAAGGCTGGAAAAGTAACTGTGAGTATCGGGCGAGAAGAGCCCAAGAGTAAGTTTAACATGTTTTATCCGTCGCTTGGCAACAAAAATAAACCCTCGGCCGACATCAGGATTGTATACGTTCTAGGCTTTGCACAAATATTCCCCACTTGTCGCTGATTTTTGTGCAGCAGACGAACTTGCACAAGAATTGCCTTCACGCGACGTGGTTTAATTAAGGGTGGCAAGCTGAATCTGTTGTAGTCTACGGTTATGGAACACGCAATTACGACGGCAATCGACCCCGTTTGTGGGATGACAGTCAATCCGAAGAGTTCGGCGGGTTCATTCAAATATAAGGGAGAAGTTTTTTACTTTTGCAGCAAAGGCTGCCTCGCCAAATTTCAGGCTCACCCGGGAGCGTATACCCCAACAGCGTCGGTTGACCATTCACATCGCGGGGTCGCACCTCAAGCGGTAAATTCCAGCGAGATCGAATACACATGTCCCATGCATCCGCAGATAATTCAGCTGGGGCCGGGCTCATGCCCAATATGCGGGATGGCTTTAGAACCAAAGGTCGTCTCTCTTGACACCCCCGAGGACACGTCCGAGCTGAATGAAATGACACGCCGGTTTTGGATCAGCCTGGTCCTAACGACCCCGATCTTTCTGCTTGAGACGCTTAATATGCTGTTCGAGATGAATCGATTTGTTCCACCTAGCGTCAACTCGTGGACACAGTCCGCTCTTGGAAGCATCGTTGTACTTTGGGGCGGCTTCCCGTTCTTTAAACGCGCCTGGGACTCGATCAAGAATGTGAGCCCGAACATGTTTACATTGATCGCCATGGGCACGGGAGCAGCTTGGATTTACAGCTCGATAGCATTGCTATTCCCGGGGCTGTTCCCTGTTTCGTTCCGAGGACATACTGGGCTCGTCTCCCTGTATTTTGAAGCCGCAGCCGTCATCACCACACTTGTCCTGCTCGGGCAAGTACTCGAATTACGCGCCCGGAGTCAGACTTCGAGTGCTATTAAACAGCTGCTTGGGCTCGCGCCTAAGACGGCAAGGTTGATCCAGAACGATGGTAGCGAGCAGGACATCCCTCTCGAGCACGTTAAATTAGGAGACAATCTGCGGGTCCGGCCCGGCGAGAAAATACCCGTGGACGGGATTGTGGTTGAAGGACATAGTTCCGTAGACGAGTCTATGGTCACCGGCGAACCGATTCCAACTGAAAAATCCACAGGCGCAAAGGTTGTTGGAGGTACGGTCAACGGAACGGGCAGCTTTGTGATGAAAGCGGAGAAGGTCGGATCCGATACTCTGCTAGCCCGCATTGTGCAGATGGTGTCTGAGGCACAACGGAGCAGAGCACCGATACAGCGCCTTGCAGATGAGGTATCGGCATACTTTGTACCTTCTGTAATAGTCATTGCGATAGTCACGTTTTTTGTATGGATGTTCCTTGGCCCTGAGCTGTGGTTCGCCTATGCGTTTGCGAACGCCATCGCTGTGCTAATCATCGCTTGCCCATGCGCGCTGGGATTGGCAACGCCGATGTCGATAATGGTTGGCACTGGACGGGGAGCTAGCGTTGGGGTACTCGTCAAGGATGCCGAGGCGCTCGAAACGATGGAAAAGGTAAGTGTGCTTGTCGTTGACAAAACGGGAACACTTACGGAGGGAAAACCCAATCTCGTTTCGGTGATCCCTAGCGACATAAATGAGAAGGAGATGCTCTCACTAGCGGCGAGTCTCGAACAGCAAAGCGAGCACCCACTGGCCCAATCGATTGTTATGGGAGCCGCCGAACGGGGAGCAGAAGCGATGCCTGTCAGCGAGTTCACATCCGTAACCGGTATGGGTGTCACGGGAAATGTATCTATGAGGGCCGTGGCTCTTGGAAATCAAAAGCTTCTGGAGCAGGCCGGGATAAAGCCTGATGCTGGACTTCTCGCGAAAGCGGGTGAGTTGCGATCAGACGGTCAAACGGTGATGATGATTGCTGTCGATGGGAAGCACGCAGGCATAATCGGGGTCAGCGACCCTATAAAAGAAACCACAGGCGAAGCTATATCGGCACTGCACTCAGAAAATGTCAAGATCGTGATGCTCACGGGTGACAATGCGGCGACGGCGAAAACCGTGGCTGGCAAGCTCGGAATAGACGATGTGATAGCGGAGGTACTTCCAGACGAGAAAATTGCCGCGGTCAAGAAACTGCAAGCTGAAGGAAACGTTGTGGCTATGGCGGGCGATGGGATCAATGATGCGCCTGCCTTAGCCCAGGCGCATGTCGGCGTAGCAATGGGCACCGGAACCGATGTGGCTATGGAGAGCGCCGGAGTTACGCTGGTCAAAGGCGATTTGCGCGGAATTGTAAGGGCGATTTCCCTGAGCCGGGCGACGATGTCCAACATCAGACAAAATCTCTTCTTCGCGTTTGTCTACAACGCTCTCGGCGTACCGATCGCGGCAGGTGTGCTATATCCATTGTTCGGGTTGCTGCTATCGCCAGTCATCGCAAGTGCAGCCATGGCATTAAGCTCAGTATCAGTTATCTTCAACTCGCTTCGGCTTAGGAGGCTAGATCTCTAACGATTCGGCTAATACCAAATCAGCACGTTGTTCAGGTGGTAGGAGC
>CAZWSK010000109.1:0-2953 GCA_964636445.1 uncultured Chloracidobacterium sp. | reverse complement strand
CTTGATGCATGGTATCAAGGTAGTGGCGGGCGTGTTCAATCGTAATAACAAAGCCGCGTTCCCTGAGCAGGTTTACTGTCGTAGTATTGCCGGAACTCGGCCCCCCCGGTTATCACGCACCATCGCGTTCTTTTCCCCGTCCCCCTCACGTTGCTGGAGCCAAAGGTCTTGGGAATATATAGCGGTAGTGGTCGTGCTTAAACCTAACCTCTATTATAGTTTGTTCCTCCCCGTCATTCACCGCTATTAGGAACGATCTCTGAGCGGCTGTACTTCTCTCAGCGCTCACTTTCAAGCGGAAAGTCTTCGACGGTGCTCCCGGTAACATCGTCTTTATGCGGTTCATCCGAATGTGTTGGAACGCGATCATGCTCTCCCCGTTAACCAGCAGACGTCGTACTCGATACATTCCAGGCTCTAATTCGTGGCCGGCTACGACCGCTTTCATTCGGACATGAAAGTCACCGTCTTGATCGATTTGGATCAGCCTCTCTCGCTGCGCAAGCACGTTCGTCAACAACAGAATCCCCACGGTGAGGATAAGAAAAATTAGGCGTACCACCGTTGTCACTCCTTGATGCTTGAGTTGTGCATCCATACCATGAATGCTCCGAAGGTGATCGAGAAAACCAGCATATACAATGCTCCCAGCACGACGCTTGTGGGCGTCAGCCAGACAAAGCCAGGTAACGTCTCAAAGATCATTTGATGAAGCTCAGTCCCCGACCTATTCTGGCCCGGAATAAACGCGCCAAACAGGCAGAGGAAATACGCCACCTCCGATCCAAGACCGCATTTCCAAATGTACGAAAAGTAAGAAAGCTCTCCCGCGTGTGGTTTTGCCCCCACTCGGTCAGTTAGTGTCGACATTGTTTCGCCTCAAGAGCGGATCAGAATGCGCCTATGCCGTCTCTATCGGTTCCGCTGTTTCCTTGTCTACGCATGCAACGACCTGCCATACCAAAGGAACGAAGAAGACCGTGATGAAAACAAGACGAAAGAACTCACACTGTAATCGCCCCTTCCCGGCCGATCGCATTCTTCTCTTGTCCTGGCCCATCCACGGCCTCCTTACCGCTGAACTAATGCAAAAATAGTGCCATTCTCTTTCAAGTATTTTATTTGTAGATTCCTGCGTTCGGCGCGGGATTCTTCGCATCTCGGTGCGAAAAAACCGAAACTGACGATTGCGAGGCTTGAGAGTCTTAGACTTCGGTGGGCACAAATATTGCTTATTCCGGTTTCAGGCCTTGTGGCTTTTTCCCGCTTCTTGGGCATTTGACGTTCAAGGCGAATAGCATCGCCAACAGGCCGCAAGGTACCACAATTCGGTCGTTCAGTTTCGCGTTTTTACACATGGCCAATCGTCGGCATGAGTTCTACTGTCGTAGTCAGGTCTCGGTCGACGGTGAGGACGTGGTTCGGGGCGACGCGGACCCAGTCTTTGCTGTCGTCGGTGAGCTTTTCGGAGGCGATGATGACGCCGCCGTCGTTCCGTGCAGCTTTCTCGATCCGGGGCCTGCCGTTACAGCAGCGGTATTTGCCGATTTTTGAGAAGTAGAGCGAGATGGGCTCGACGAGCGGATCCGAGACATAGCGGACTGTCGCCATGCGTTCGCCGTCCGTGACAGCAAAGTTGTAGATCGAGGGCCCGTTGATACCCGCTTCTCTGACCCAACCCTCGAGAGTTGCGATGGTCTCGACGAGGACCAGTGCCATATCGGACACGGACGGTTGCGGATATTTTCCTAACCCGTCTAAGAACATGGCGAAAGCGTGTTCGGAATCGGTCGTACCAGAGACAGCATCGTATAGTACATCGGAAAGCGAATTGCACAAGCGGCGTTTGATGTGCCTGAAATTCTGAATCGACCCGTTGTGCATCCAGAGATACTTCCCGATCTGAAAAGGGTGACAGTTATTCTCGGCGATGGCCATTCCCGGTGACGCTGCCCTGACGTGAGCAAAGAAACAGCCCGAGCGAACGTGGTCCGCGATGCTTAGCAGGTTATGATTTCCCCATGCTGGCGAGATCGACCGAAAGCAGCAGGGATCGTCCGCCACCGCCGGGCTATACCATCCAACGCCGAACCCGTCGCCATTGAGAGGCTCAGGCCGCTCGCGAGCCTTAAAGCTCTGCCGGATAAGCGAGTTCTCAGGACGAACGAGCACGTCCGCGAGTAGAAGGTCGCTACCGAGATAGCCGATAAACCTACACATACGCTTCAGGCTGCCGGACAGGCTCGCGGACCACGTAATCGTCCGGATTCCGAAAGAATTCCGCCATGCAGCCCTCGGAACAAAAGCAGTACATCTGCTCTTCGTATTCAACGCACAACGCGGCGTCGGACTCTTCAACCTCCATCCGACAAACAACATCAATGCGCATTTCAGTTCTCCACGCGGATGCTGTGCAAATCCCGTTCCTTTCAGAATCCGAATGTCTCGGAGATTCAACCCTCTAGATTGAAGGTGAATGCGCGTGATTTAACGCGCTGAAGACGTGAATTTTTCGACTGTACCCCTTGGAGTGGCGGCCGTTAAGGCAGTCTGGCTCTTATAGCCTTCATCTGGTCTATCTCGCGTTTTTGACCCTCGGTAATTTCACGGCAAAGCTCCCGAATTTCGACATCCGTAAGGTCCTCGTTGGAGCACATCAAGATAGCGCCCGAATGGTGTGGGATCATAGAACGAAGAAAGTCCCGGTCGTCGATGAATGTTTGATAGCGGGTAAAGAGCACCAGAACTATTGTCGCTACGATTCCTACCAGGATCAATAAGTACCGCACCGTGCGGTTCTTATACATTTCTCCCATGACCACAAGCTCGATAACTACCATCGCCGCGGCCATGCTGCCAGCCATCCATATTTGATTAACACTTAATATAAGGTCGCCCGAGGAATTGACCATCTGATACATCAGAAAGTACATAGCAATAAAGCCCACGACCG
>CAZWSK010000108.1:5929-8239 GCA_964636445.1 uncultured Chloracidobacterium sp. | reverse complement strand
TGCATCGCCGGCTTCGCGAGCGGCGGCGGCTAGGTCGGGTTTGGAAACCGTGCCGAACTCGGGGCCGACGAAGATCGCGGCCTTTTTCTCAGTCCCGGCTTCGTCGTATCTCGCCTCGGCCGAGATATAGTATCCGGCGAAGCCGGGCTTGAACGATGTAAACTCGATCTTGTCTTCCTTATGTGCCTGCTGTACTCCCGCGGTTCTCAGGTTCTCAAGCACCATCGAGACAAAATCGGTCCCTTCGTGTCCGCCGTCCGTTGCCGACTTCCGGGCCGCCATCGGATCGATCAATTCGTCGTTCTCATCAACGCCGAGCGTCCGGTGAGGCGATAGACTCTCGACCGTAAACGGGCCCGCAACGCGGACCTTTCGCTTGTCCTCGTATGGCTTGTCGTAGAGGTGTTCAAAATCGGCCTTTGCAGCGATGGATGCATCGATCTCTTTTTGACGCGAGATACGCAGCTCCCACCATTGCTTTAGCAGTTGGTCGGTGCTTTCCGGCCAGTCATCGGGACGCTCGCGGGGCATTTCCCATTCTTCTATCGTCTTTCCGAGGATCTCCGACAACTGACCACTGACCACTGACAACTGTTCTTGCCACTTTTCCCATATAACATCGATCTCGGTGTTGTTGGCGATGGACTTGAGCGTGATGTGCGGGACGCGTTCATAGACGAAGCCGTGGCGGAGCTTGCCGAATGTCGGCTGGCTCGATGGAACCGTTTGAGTGATCTCGCCTTCCTTTTGCTGGCCCTCGGGTGAATCGGCGAGCAGATAGTATGGATATCTCGCACCCATTATGCGAGCACGGGCGAGGGCCAGTGCCACCCGCGAGGTATCGACCGTTATCCAACGCCGTCCCCATTGCTCAGCTACATAAGCCGTCGTTCCAGATCCGCACGTGGGATCGAGAACTAGGTCGCCGGGCGCCGACGCCATAAGGATGCATCGCGCTACAACGTCGGAAACGGTTTCAACAACGTAAACTTTTTCTCCGCCGAAGCCAGAGGGCCTCAAGTCTAGCCACGAGTTATTTACAGGACTCGGACGGCCGACGTCACGAAAGTTTTTCCAAAGCAAACTCTTGCCAACAGAGTGTAGGTATCCTGCCTTGTTGGTTCTCTCTAATCCGTCAAGACTAACAGACCATCCTCTTGTGCCGGAGGGCACGTGTGGGCGCCCTTGGAAGGAGAAAGGAACCCTTGAAGCCTCCGTTCCGGTTTGGGAACTCGTATCTGTTAGCTTGAGAATGCGCCCGTCGGGAAGCGGGTCTTCGCCAGTTTTTTGCTTGACTGACAAATCGATGAGGTAGCCGTCAGGCGTTTCCACGCATACGTAACGTTCATTAGGATTATCTATGGGCGGCTTGTTGATAATGACCTTGCGCGGCTTCAACTGCTCGAGGTTTCTCGCGAACCAAACCAAATAGTCGGTCACCGAAGGAATAGCTCCGCCTGATTGGCCCGTAGTTTTTGAAAAGGCGATCAAGCCGGCAAAATTTGAATCCCCGAACACTTCGTCCATCAGGGCTCGGACCCGATGAACGTTTTCGTCACTGATCTGGACAAAGATCGAGCCTGAATCAGTCAGTAGGTCGCGGGCGACGGTGAGGCGGTCGCGGAGGTATGTGAGATAGCTGTGAATGCCGTCGCGCCATGTGTCACGAAAGGCCTTTACCTGTTCGGGTTCTCGCGTAATGTGGTCGACATTGCCGTCCTTTACATCGCGGCTGGTCGTGGACCACTGAAAGTTGCTGTTGAACTTGATGCCGTAGGGCGGGTCGATATAGATGCACTGCACCTGTCCGCGAAGCCCCTCGCGCTCGGCCAGTGACGCCATCACCTGCAAACTGTCGCCGAGTATCATCCGATTAGACCAGTTCTGGTCGTGCTGATAAAACTCAGTCTTCGCCCCGTCCTCTATACCGTTGAACGCTTCGTAAAGGTCGGCGAAAAGCGTTTGCCTGATATCATCCTTCTCATCCTCACGCTCAGTACGACGCCGCAGATCATCGATCAGCACCTTAGGATGCACCTTCTCCTGTATATAAAGCGGCGGCGCCTGAACGACCAGATCGGACCAGTCCTTAACGTCCTTCCCACGCCATATCAACTGCGGGTCAAGATCCGGGTCCCGCCGCTCATAAGCCGCAAAGATCGACCGCTTATCATCATCCGTCATCACCGCCTCGTATTCGGCGGTCGGAATATTCTTCCGATTCGCCTCTTCGTGAACGAAGGTTTCTACTGATTTCTTTGTTGGAGATTTCTTAGTTGCCATTGGTAAAGCCGTCGATGATCTCGTTAA
>CAZWSK010000108.1:2472-5894 GCA_964636445.1 uncultured Chloracidobacterium sp. | reverse complement strand
CCACCGCCCGAAGGTGCCAAGATTGTTTACGCCTGGAACCCAATACGTGTCCATTGTAGATTTCTTTTCTTTCGCGTCCTCGCCGCGATAGCCTTTGATCTCGACGATCAAGTTCAGAAGATCTTCGTCGCCGTTGCCATCGTCAATTCGAAGGATAAAATCTGGCAGATAGTGCTTTGGATCGGAACCGTAAAGATAAGGAACCTCGAGCCCAAGATTGTGGTTCTTTACGTATGACCGCACTCTCGGGTGACCTTCCGCTACTCTGCAAAACTCGGCTTCCCACTCACTGTCATACACGACCCAATTTACTTGGCACTTACGTGAATCGGTTTCCCAAAGGTTGTGCTTCGAGGTCCGAAAATTAACGTGAGATGACGAACCCACAGGATTGTAAGAGTCCGGGACTGCCTTGATGCTGTTCTCGCCCATATGGGCGCGCGTTATAGCGTGCGTGATGCGTTCGCAAGCCATGTCCGCGAGCATTTTGTACTTTAACTGGGCGGGAAATGTCCCGCCTTTGCAGACAAGATGGTTCTCGACCCAATCGCGCGTGATCCGTTTTAATTGACCAAACAATGGAAGCTGAGGATCGCCGTTAGCGTCGCGCCATTTGCTCAGCACAAGGTGTGATGTCAATTCATAAACGACTTGCGCCGTGCGGATCTCGCCGGTGTGCTGCAGCGTGAGGTCGACCGGCTCGCCTATGATCCCCGAATTCCGGGTTTCGGTCGCACCGACGAGCCTCGGTGTTAGTTCCATTGTCGAATCGGCATTAAAGTTCGCCGTAAGCCGTTCCTCCGGAAGCTCGACACGATAGCCCTGAATGCGCGGAAAGCGAATTTCGAGACTGTCACGTTCCGGGCTGACTGCCTTTACATGAGTTGTGACGCGCGGAGGCTGTGGCGGAGCCACGACAGGCTTGGCCGTAAAGTTGAACGGAATGCCGAGGACATCGGCGTACTCGACGTCGAGAAGCCCCGTTTCTTCATTAGGCTCGTAATTCTGACGGCGCAATGCGCGACCGATAACCTGTTCACACAACAGCTGCGTGCCAAACGCGCGGACACCAAGAACATGTGTGACTGTATTCGCGTCCCAGCCCTCCGTGAGCATCGAGACCGAAACCACGCAGCGGATATCCCCGCCCAGCCGTCCCGGCTTGCCGACGGTATTCATTACTTCGCGCAACAGGTCCTGATCGGTGAGCTTTTCTGCCTTTTCACGGTCGCCTGTTCGGTCCATTATCTCTCGCCGAAACCTTTCGATCTCATCGGCGGCCATTTTTCGGAAATTATCGTCGAGGGCTTCGCCAGACTCTAACTGTTCACTATCGATCAACAAGGTCCGCGGTCGGGCGAGCGGCTGTCCGTGCCCGTCGAAGTTTCGAAATAGGGCAAGACGCCCTTCGACCAACTTGCCGTCCGGTCGATGGAAGCCGGAGATGAAGTCATACACCAATTTAGAGATAGACGTGTTCTGGCACACGATGATAAAACAGGGCGGGACCTTTACGTTGTTTTCCTGCCAGAGTTGAAAGGTCTTTTCGTAATGCCCGTAAAGCGCTTCAAGTGCCGTTTGCAGTTGCGGCGGAAGATCGAGAGGATCAAGGTAGCCGGCCTCGCTTCGCCTCTTCTTAGGCATGTTGCCGCGAATGTGTTCCCACAATTCGCGATACATCGGAAGGTCAGTTTGGCCGCTTGGATTATTGTCCGCGATCGGAACCCGCGGAAGTTTTACGATTCCGCACTCGATAGCGTCCATTAGCGAGAAATCGCTCATCGTCCATGGGAACAATGTGCCCTCCGCGTAGCCCGAACCGCGAAGGAAGAAAGGCGTAGCCGAAAGATCGATAACCTGTTGAACGCCGAGCTTTCTTTTCACGGCCTCAAGGCCACTGATCCAGAGACGAGCGGCTTCGTTTTCCTTCTTGGCCTCGGCCTTTGCCTCCGTCAATTCTCGACCGGAGAGCTGGTTACCATGACTGTCTACAAAATCTCGGTCATCGGCCGGCTTCTCACGATAACAATGATGCGCTTCATCGTTGATCACGAGAATATTCTTAAGGCCCATGAGTTCGGGCATCACCCGCTGGATCATTCGGCCTTCCATCTCGACTGTCTTTATCTCTTCACCGGTGCGGCCCTTGAGCAATGCACGGCCACCTTTTGAGATATCGAGCGTTTCCCGTAGCTTGAAGGCGTGATAGTTGGTAATAACGATCTTCGCGCGGGCAATGTCGTTGAACATCTCCTGCGGCACGAGTTCCCATTTCTTGTAGTAGCTGTCAGGGTCGTTCGGTTGCAGGACACGCAGACGGTCCTTGATCGTGATCCCCGGAGCAACGACAAGGAAACCGCGAGTGAAACGCTTTGAATTCGGTTGGCGCACGGCATTTATCGTCTGCCATGCTATTAACATAGCCATGACGGTCGTCTTTCCGGCACCGGTCGCGAGTTTTAGAGCAATTCGGTAAAGTTCTGGATTTGCGTCATTGTTTGCGTTCGCGAGATGCTCAAGGACCTTTTTCCCGTCCGGATATTTCGGGGCGACTTCCGTCAGCCAAATAGCAACCTCGACGGCCTCGATCTGGCAAAAGAATGGACGAAGGTAGGAAAATTCATGGTGTCGCCAGTGTTTCAACAAATGCTCGGTTTCGGCCGTAACCATCCACGACGAGCTTGGAAGTGTCCTCCAGACATCAACATATCCACGAACCTCATTGATTATCGAAGTCGGATCGTACGCCTGCGTTGATGTGGTTAGGCCTGCGCCTTCATCAAAAACCAGCTGAGTCTGCTTGGGCCTGCTTCGCTTCTTTTTAGCCCTTGGAATCGGCGTAATGAAGTCCGCCCGTCGTCGTTCGTCCTTGATCAGCTGAGTTGGCTGACCATCTTTGTCCAATTCCCAATGTCGCTCGGGCCTTTCATAGGGAGAATTCAGAACTGGTTGTTCGAAAAAGGGATTAGACATTAGTTCTAGACCGAAAGGGTCCGTCCATGGCGTTCTGACCATGAGAGGGCCTTGAAACTTAATTTTCGCCAAGGCAGGCGGAAACAGTGGGAAACCATGTTAGATACGGAATTTCGCTTACTTTATACTCGATTTTCCGCACCATGTCCAGAGTGCCTAAGGCATGGATGCTTAGGACTTTCATTCAGTCACAAGGGCTTCTGAGCGACTTTTCACTGCCAAGAATTGATTTTTTAGCACCCAAGAATGATTTTTGAGAGCGCAAAAATGATTTTCGAGAGCGCAAAACTCATTTTCTAGAGCGCAAAACTCATTTTCTAGAGTGGAAAAATGACTTTTTAGTGCGCAAATTTCATTTTCTCGAGCGCAAAAATGAAATTCTCGAGTGCAGATTTCGTTTTTTCGCCCGCAAAATCCGAGTTCCAAATCCGAAATAACAAAAAAAGAGA
>CAZWSK010000108.1:0-2462 GCA_964636445.1 uncultured Chloracidobacterium sp. | reverse complement strand
AAGAGAGTGATAGGCTGGAGAACAGCTCGAAGCTTGGTACGCAATAGACCTAAAGGGCGACAAGTTCGGCGAGCTTCGCCGCTACGTCTGACATAGATTCCTCTGCAGTGTTCAAACCGCTCCTTGAGCCGAGCAATGGGCTTACTTCCCGGAGAGCTTCATAAGTTGTCCCGTGGACAACAGGAACCAGCCGCTCGCGAGCTAGTAGCGCCGAAAGTTCTTTGTCAGCGATGCCTTCATCAGGAAGGCGGCGCAGCAGAGCAGGAGTCACCAACACGATCCCGACTTTAGAATTTGCCAAGCCCTTGTCGATGGCTCGCATCAGTGGCACGCCGAGACCAACGTCCTTCTCGCTGAACCAGACCGACACACCGCGTGCCTCCAATAAATCATGCAGTTCCTTCGCAGAACCTTGGCGGTCGTCCCACGCATGGCAGAGAAAGACATCCCGAAGATCATGCACCTTCGCCAGCTTTTCAACGCTGTCACGGACCGGTGTAAGTGCTCTGACCTCTTCCGGCGTGTACCACGCGGAAGAACCTGCTCGCGACCAACGCGGCTTTGAAGTGCGTCTGGAGCTGGCCCCACCCCTACTGCCGCCCCCACCGATCTGCGATGAAGAGTGGATTGGGTACGAATACGAGCTATAGCCGCCCCCATGGCCGTAGCTTCTGCTTCTGTATCGGCCACCGCAGGCGGGACAGGCCGCCGCCCCGCTCGCCGTGTAATGGCCTCGCGAAGGTGCTGTGCATCTAGCCATATCAATCTTCCTCCTGGTCAAACGGATACGGAACCTGGTTCGCATCGCCCCAGCCCCGCGGTGGGCCATTAAAATGCGAGAGATGGTCTATGCCTTCGGTCTGATAGACCTTCCCGCCTCGGTGAATCATAGCTCGAATGATCGCTTTCCGAGGATGATCTTCATCTTCCTTCGCCGAACTGATCAAAGCCGTAAATATGCGTTCGCCTTCCGGGAGCGGTCCGGGCAGGATCGGCCCTAGCCACCGATTAAAAAGCTCGGTGGAGACACCGCGTCTTGAACCGTGATGCGAGACTTGGAAGCGATCGATCCCGGGCAAATAGAGACCAGCGAAGGGAGCATAAGCCTCGGCCTCGTTAAGAGCGGACTCGTCGGCATCGCCCGTCAGAAGAATTCTCTGGCCGCATAGGTTTGCGTATTGAACCACACTCATTTTGTTCTCGGCGGATACTGGTGCTGATGAGAAGATCTCAATTCCCCAGGCTCCGGGCACATACCTCATGAAAATCGGTGAGTACGCAACCGCGGCCGCCGCGTTCATCATTCCGTCCCGAATCTGGCTTGTAAAACCTCTGTGATGAGCAGCGTCAGGTGTCTTCGCGGACGCTGTAACTAGTTCGAGGAATCGGGGCTTCGACGGCGCCAACACGGTGAATGCGCCGATACGGGTCCCCTGAAACGGTTCACCAATCTCGATGCCGCGTCTGATCTCCTCAAGCGCAGCGAGATTTGAGTAGGCCTCTCTCAGATCCGCCCTCAGAGCCTCGACGGACGTCCGAGTTGGAAAATATTGGATCAACTCGTCCGCATAATTCCACGGACCTAACAACCAGAGTTTTCCAACATTACACTTCTCTAAGACCTCACGCAGGCCACAGGCGTGGTCACCGTCGTTATGTGTTGCCACAACGTGATCGATCTTACTGCCCCGCCCGTAATACGTGCTAATGTGTTTCACCACCTTTTCACCCGTCTCGGTATATCCGCCGTCCACAACGTGGACGTACTGTCTTCCGTCGACCGTATATCGAATGGCAATCGCGTCGCCGCTCTTTTTTGTCTCGACCGCCAGTACATCAATTTCAAAAAAATCAGTCATCCTAATACTCCTATGGTTCGGCACTCTTTCGGGCAAGCACAGTAGTGACAAATCGATATCCGTAGACGCGGGCTGCTCGTACTACTAGCACGACCTGAATAATGAGAAAGCCCGAATAACTTAGGGCCGTAGCGAGAGAGGAAAATTGTTTGAAACTCAATGCCCCGAGCACGATCGCAAGCAAGACCGCGAACACCGCGTAATCCCTAAAAAGGAGGTAATACTTGTGCAGATGGCGGACCGACGGATCATCCTCCATTCCCTTATAGAGCGAGTACCACAGGGCATTCTGCCGATGAGGGGCTTGTGGGAATGAACCGACCTTCTTTTTTAGCTTATCGACGTCAATGCGCGTGTCGGCTTTTGTAAAATGCGAGAAAGCACGGCTGCCAGGAAGTGGGTGATCTCGACGGAGGAACACGAACTTGGCTTTAGTGTCGGCTTTGAGGATTGCGTTGAGAAGCACGACCGCGATGACGAGAGCGGTTGATGGCAGCAACGCGGTCCAGTGCGGAAGGGGGCTGTCGAATTCCAACGAGCGCGAGGCATCGCCGCATAGAAGTCCAAGATAGGCCGCGAGGTTTGCGGCGATGATTGCTAAAA
>CAZWSK010000107.1:2328-8275 GCA_964636445.1 uncultured Chloracidobacterium sp. | reverse complement strand
AGACGTGGTCAGATTGCGATCCTCTTCAGATGGGCGGCAGATACTCGCCGCCATCGAACGACTCTCGGCACGAAAGCGGGCAGTTGGCGAGTACGATGACGCTGAACGATGGGCGATCGCAGCAATTGTTGGCGTGAACTCTACTGATCGGGCGATCGCGGATACGCTCTGGGTGAAATACAGGATCAACGTATCAGACAGCGAGTTGCTCAAGCTAAGCAACTATCTGACCGAACGCGATCCAACCTACCCGAGTTGGAGCGAGACCGCTTTTGTCAAAGACTATTCACGTACGAACGAGGCGGGATACCCTAGCCAAGTTTATATTTTGAAGAAACCAACTCGCTATTACCAGATGTATCGAGCGTTCAAGAGGAACTCCAAAAAAGCTAGTCCTTAGGCAGCGTCATCGTCTTGCCTTCGCTGTCTACCTCAAGGTGGCGGGTTGTCGACTCTGTGACGCTCGGGGGAACAAGGTCGCCGGTCTTATAGCTGGATTCGGCGGCGGGAATGTATTCGGTCTGTACAGCTGTCAGCCGCGCGATCGGAGGTGCAGGAGCGAAAGAATCTTTTGGCTCTGCGAATTCAGCGTGGTTGCGGTCGTTCCTCGTCTGGGCGACTTTCGCGATCCCGTTAGCAAGGAACATAAACGCCGGAACGAACATCCAGAACCACCAGCCGCCGCCTTTGCCCGTGACGCCGAGTATGACGGCGATCACCACGAAAGCTGCCCCCATCGCGAGCTGAGTGTATGCCGCCTCGGCGCTCGTTCGTCCGCGACGCCGTCGAGCGTTTTCCACGGGCAAATTTCCTGACAGAGCCTGTGACAGATTGCCAAGATCGGTACCACAAGAGCGGCAGAACTTGCCGGTCTCAGGATTTGATTGTCCGCATTTAGGGCAAAACATACGTTAAGACCGTTGCCTTCGAGCTTCGAAAAGTATAACGCCCGCGGCGACCGAGACGTTCAGGGAATCTATTTTTCCATACATCGGAACGTTCACCAAGACGTCGCAATTCTCCGACACCAGGCGATGAAGGCCAGTTCCTTCGCCCCCAAGCACGAGGGCTGTTGGACGAGTCCAATCCCAGCCCGTATACGACCTCGGAGCGTCCGTTGACGTGCCGACGACCCAAATGTTTCGTTCTTTTAGGTTTTCGATCACGCGGTTGAGGTTTTGGGCTTTCGCTACGGGGATGAATTCGACCGCTCCGGCTGACGCCTTTGATACCGTCTCGGTGAGCCCGACCGCGCGCCGTTCGGGAATGATCACGCCGTCCGCACCCGCACATTCGGCCGTGCGAAGTATCGCACCCAGATTTCGAGGATCCTCCACGCCGTCGAGAATCACAAATAGCGCCGGGTCCCGGGCGTTGTCGATCACGTCATCGACATCGGCATACGCTACCGATGCGGTCAAAGCCATGACTCCCTGATGATGGGCTTCGCGCCCGAGTTGGGCGGCGATAGTTTCACGAGGCACTCGAGCCCAAGCGATCGAGTTCTGACGACAAGCCGCAATGATCTCGGCGACCCGCTTCTCTCTGCTGCCTTCCGCGATCAGCACCTTGTCGACACGTCTATTTCCCGCACGTAACGCCTCGAGGACCGGTAAGACCCCATAGATGCGAGAAGAGGGATTAGACACGGTGTTAGCAGCCCGAGGCCCGCGAGGTTCACGAGTGTTGTTCCGTGGATCCCTCACCTCGTCCCGCTGCTTTTTTGGTTTGCCCTTCATAGCAGGTGCCATTGCAGGCGGGAATACCTGTTGAACTGAACAAGGTTGCTGGTCGAGGCCACAGATCCGAACTCGACCTTGCCAAAGCCCGCACGCCTCAAGCCCTGGGGGTCCTTTCGTGAGGATGGTGGCCAGACGGCATCAAGAGCTTTCGATAGGGCGGAATAGTCTGTCACGACTCTTGCCGCGGGGGCGTACTCCTTGAGGATCGTCACAAGCCGTCTAAGATTCTCACCGGCGATCACCCCTTTGTCCTCACCGAGGCATGAAAAATCGAAACCAGCGAGTTGAACGCGCCAACCACGGGAATCCTGCCGGCTATAAATATCAAGAACGGCCTCATCCGACCCTGTCGTCGTCTCGTCAAGCACCTTGCTTTCTTTTCCCCGACGTCGTTTCCTTTCTAGCGAATCCGTATGGATCGTTCTGATTGTTCCCGTCACTAGTAAGGCGAGATCTTTACGATCCACCCGCTCATTTTCGTGTGTATTAAAAAAATGTAAAAGCAGGTGATCGTCGGCGATCTCTATCCGTCTAAGCCGTATAGGCAGGGTATGCGGTTGAAGTTCGGTATCTACAACGATCTGGCAATCCATCCCCAAGGCCGTGACCCTCTTTATGACAGCTTGCGCCTCTGCGCGTACGGCTAGTCGCGTGACGGGAACCGGCCGACCATATCCGAGCAGCGCATTTAACCGGTCGGCGTCTGTTCCGACGACAGAGCTTAGCACAGCGATGTTTGGTCCCGGGTCATTTGGGTTTGGGAGGACGATCACATTCCAACCGCTCTCCCAATCCTCGGGTTCTCGCAAGGAAAGCTTGACGGTCGAAATTTCTGATGTCTCGAGTTCTCGACCGCAGTATACGCATGATGGCCGGTTCGGCGGATTTGCCCGGCCGCATGAAAGACAATTGACCAACTCCGATGTCTTGAAGGCAATATCCTCAGACTGGACAGCGGGATCATATGCGTGCTCGTTATGATTGTTTTCGGGCATGGGTCGGGTATCCGAGCAGACGCGATTTTACCACTTTGGACGCAAAAATGCTTGACCCCTTGGCCGGCTCTTGGCAAACTAAAGCCACGGCACAGACGTGCAGGACACGGTATTGAGCAAGGCGGTTTATTTGAACTAATTATTGGATAAGAATATAGTTAGGCCTTTTTAGACACAGTCAGTAAACACATTACGCCTTATCTGCCGGACCTCACGAAGAGCCGAATTCTCGCCGTTTGAGGAGGCGCTCATGAAGTTCGAGACATCGGCTAGTTCATCCTGGCAGTTCGGCCACCGCGGCCGCGTGGCTGTCTTTATTGACGGCAATAACCTATTTCACGCAGCCCGATTCCATAATATTGACATCGACTACACGAAGCTGCTCCGTGTACTACTCGGCGATGGACGTCTGTTGAGAGCGTTCTTCTATACGGGGGTCGACGTTGGAGCTGAGCGCCAGCAGGGTTTTCTGCTCTGGATGCGTCGAAATGGGTTTCGGGTCGTACAGAAGGAGTTGAAGACCTTTTACGACGGCACACGAAAAGCCAATCTGGATGTTGAGATCGCCGTCGACATGCTCAGCCTCGCAGGCCGTTACGATACGGCAGTTTTAGTCTCTGGGGACGAAGATTTCGTTTATGCAATTAACGCTGTCGCCTATAAAGGATGTCGCGTCGAGATCGCAGGTTTTCGCTCGAATACGGCTCCGAGGCTGATAGACGTGGGCGACTACTTCATCGATCTGGGAGACATCGCACACCTCATTCGCAAGGATCTTTCTCACCCGGGAGACTATGACGAGGTCCCATCATTTGTGCCTCCCGAGGATAGCGGATTTGCCAAATCGGAACGCGACGCCTATTCAGACACGGCCCAAGACTAAACCCCATCGCCGACGGTCACAGCATTACGGCTGTACGCCAGTCCTCACGATCAGAGCGCTCAGGAAACTGTCCTGGATCGGTTTATCAAGAAAAAGCTTATTGTGCGAGGTGCAAGTGAGCATGGATGAGTCGACTGGAAACAGGCCATTCGAGAATTCAGTTTTTCCATTTACGATGGTCGGCGTGGCTGCGAGTAAGGATGCGGGCGTCACGCGATTGTCGCCCATCACGATTAAAGCAGCCTTGACGGCGTCCTTTTTGATCTCGGTTCCAGAGGACGTCTTAATATCACGAGGCTCAAAGATCGTGTTCCAACGTTTCTTTTTTTCGTCGAACACCAGCACCGCACCGTCCAGCGTTTCGTCGCAGTTTCCACCATAGGCGTGCATTTCGAACGGCAATTTGGCCACAGGTACGTTTAGGGCCTTATGAAAACGCTTTGCCCTACTGAGCGCGGACGCGAAATACGCATAGACCTGTGCATAGGTTGTCCGGGACAACAAGCGGTCGTCGAGACCCGCATCCTTGTCGAGCTTCTCTGGCTTTATTTCCGGATCTTTCCGTGCCAATCGTTCGGCGTCTTTAAGCTTGCTAAGAAACTTCGGCTCGTTGAGAGCTCCCCAACCATATTTGAGCCAGGTCTTCGGGTCATAAATATCCACTTTGAGTGGTTGAAGATTTTCATCGAAAAATCGCGCCGTCTCCTGATGCGGCATGAGCTGAAACGACGAAGGGATAGCGAACACCTCGTCATTCCGAAGGTTATCGAAGAAGGGGACTTTTCGCCCTGCCCATAGCCCGTAGCCATTCAAGAGGGCTTCAAATGAACCAAAAGACCCTTGGTTCGGCGTTCCGAACATTAGAAACTTTTCCATATGAGCCGCGCCGCTCCAGTTTGGCACTGGCGTCACGCCCTCGGGCTTAAGATCCGCAAGGCCATACATCGCGGCGTACCGCGCGATAAGGCCCCCCATTGAGTGACAGATGATGTCAAACTTTAGGCCAGGCCTCTTAAGCTTCCGCTTTAACTCGACCATCCGGCGTACTAACATGTGGGCCGATTCGACGTTATCGCGCCGCCAATCGTAAGGGAACACATAGAATACGTCCGCCGGTTTCGGATTCGACCACTTAGCCTCGGTGTAACCGCGCCCCTTCAGAGCGTCGAGCACGGAACTATAGACCTCGAGATCGGGAAGGATCGGGATGTGGACCTCCCGGATGATGTCCTCCGCTCGGATGCCATCGCGGTTTTTCGAAAGTATCGGCGAGGTCATAGGCAATCTCAGATCGTCGGCCTTGTTCCTCGTAGGTTTGAACCAAACAGTCTCGCCAGTTGAGTCGACAAGTTTTGAACCCATTATGCCCGGGATTACGATCACTGGGTTCTTCCCAGTCTCCTGAGCCAACACGCCCGCAGCAAAGCAAACCGATACCAAAAATAAACGGATCATTCTCATACAGTGTAAGTATGGAGACCGTGCCATAATTAGGCTGTAATATCGAATACCTTGCCGTGCTCTGTAGTCCACGGGCCAGGGGCAGGTACAATGGTTGAACGCTATGGAGTTAACACTAGCGATCACGGGCGCTTCAGGCGCCATTTACGCTCACCGGACACTGCAGCTGCTCGGCGCTAGCGGGGCCGTCAAGACTGTCCATCTGATCGTGTCCTCGACCGCAGTAACGGTAGCCCAGGTCGAGATGGGCGTCAATCTCAAAGGTGTCGACGTTGCACGCCTTAACGATTGGCTAGGGTTCCCGGCCGACTCCAAACTGTTGCGCCTCTGGCGCCTAGATAACTTGGCGGCCAAACCGTCGTCGGGCTCAAACAAGCAAGCCGGCATGATCATCGTTCCTTGCTCGATGGGTACACTGGGGGCTGTTGCCTCAGGAGCGGGCACCAATCTGATCCACAGGGCCGCAGACGTTTGTCTGAAGGAAGGCCGAAAACTTGTCCTCGTGCCGCGCGAAACCCCGTATAATGCGGTCCATTTAGAGAATATGCTGCGCCTGGCACACGCGGGAGCTCGCATAATGCCGGCGAGCCCCGGCTTCTATCATCGGCCGCAAACTATAAACGACCTCGTTGAGCATCTGTGCTTTCGAATTCTCGACCAGTTCGACATTCCGCACTCGAAAAAAACGCAGTGGACGGGCGAAGAGGTGCCATGAGCGATACCGTAGAACGCTTCTCGAATCGCGTCGAAAATTATATAAAGTATCGTCCAGGCTACCCGCGCGAGATTCTCGGCTATCTGGTTGAAAATGCCGGATTTACCAGCGAATCGATCATCGCCGATGTCGGCTGCGGAACAGGCATTTC
>CAZWSK010000107.1:0-2228 GCA_964636445.1 uncultured Chloracidobacterium sp. | reverse complement strand
AAGGAACCGCGCGACGCTGCCGATATCGGCTCGATGAAGATCGCGGTGCCGGGCGAATTGACCAGCGCGTACCTCGCCCTTCGGATCTACAACAAGGACTTTCAGCACGTAGTCGTGCCGTTCGACGAGATCATCGACGCGGTCAAGTCGGGCTCGGTCGATGCCGGCCTGCTGATCCACGAAGGCCAGCTCTTTTACAACCAGCTCGGCCTCGATAAGGTGCTGGACCTGGGCGAATGGTGGCACGATGAAACGGGCCTCCCGCTGCCTATGGGCGGCAATGTGATCCGCCGCGATCTGGGCCCCGAGCTGATGCGGCAGGTCTCAAAATACCTTCACGAATCCATCGTTTACTCGATGGAAAACCGCGAAGACGCCCTTGCGTATGCGATGCAGTTTGCCCGCGACATGCAGCCCGAACTGGCCGACCGATTCGTCGCGATGTGGGTCAACGACCTCACTCTCGACTACGGCGAGCGAGGCCGCGAAGCCGTCCGGCTCCTCCTCGACGAAGGCCACAAAGCCGGCATCATCCCGCATAAGGTCAAGGTCGATTTCGTCGACTGACCGGCCTCGAATTTTGATCAAAATGATGCGCACTTTTGTGTTTTTTCACAAATCGCGCCGGGTTTGCCCAAAATTGCGTTTGGTCGAGTATTTACCGCCACTTTGGTAGAGATAAATCGCCTTTGTCGCGGCTAAATACCCCCGATTGGTCGAACATAAACCCCAGATTGGTCGAATGTCCGCGCGGTCATTTTTCTCCCCAAAACGCCCGGCGTTTCACCCCGAGCCCAGATCGACCCTGCTGATGGTCCCGACGGTCTTTATGGTCTTGATGACACCGTGACTTCTGCTTATGGCAAGCCGCATGTTCTTGATGGCAGCGTGATGGCCTTTATGGCGGCGTTGGTGGTTTTGATGATCTGGTCCGGGGTGTTGATGTTCTTTATGAGCCGCCAAGGCGCTCAATGAATTGCCTCCACCTTTAGGTGGAGGTCAGGTGCGCTCAAAAAAGAGTGGGCTTCAGCCCAAGGTTCGGCTAACGCCGGGTCAACCCGAGGGCCGCATTGCGATAAGCCGGTTGTTGAAAAAACGAAAGCATCTTTCAGGCTTCTCGTTACACCATTCCCGAGCATCATCACCTAGCAGAATATCGGTGCGAGGGCCTAGAACTTGCTGCGTTTCGGGATCGATCTGAACCAGATCGTTATGCGTCAGTTCTTTAACGATTTTCCAGATGTCCTCGACAAATGTCTTCATTCTTAGATCGGATGGATCGAAGCCGACTCCGAGAGAACCCGAGAGCATTTCGTCTCCCGTGATCGTCGACCGTATCAACTGAAGAGCCATCCCCGATTGAGGCCCGTGAAAACGTCCCGTCTTTTCGGGGCAAGCTAGGCAGCACCGGGAACATCTCTCTATTCCAGATCAAAACAAATCTCGATTCGCAGTCTGCGATCGATGCTCTAGCCGGCGGCGTTTGCGACGGCCAATACACGTCATCTATGAAGGCGACATCGGGATAAATGGCACGGATCCTTTCACAGAAGATCCGTTCATCACCACGAGTAAACAAGATCTCAAGTGATTTTTTCATCTAGCGGGAGCCACTTCATCCTAATGCCTTTGTTTGAAAAGCCTCAATAAATGTCTTCAAGCGTAACTTGCCATTTACCCCTTCCTATTTCTTGAATGGCAACAGCGTTCGTCTTCGGATTTCCAGGGGTCCAGAGGAGCGTTCGCTGGCTCTTCTTATCAAATACGCGCCGATTCTCTGTCACCGCGGCCTCGAATACCGCGAACCTCTCCTCCCAAGCCGGGTCGTGCGGGATCTCCGTCTCTGAGTTGAACGCAAAGATCAAAAGTCCCCAAAAAAGGGAAGCAAACAAGATACCACCGACGAAATTCGCTATTGACATGTACTGCATAACTCCTCACAACTTTTCCAAACCACGAGACCTACAGCCTGTCCCTGCGCGTTGGCGTCCAGATCGCCAAGGGTGTCGTCCATGGGAGCACCCTGTACACCCGCGTTGATGACCTCTTGAAATATTCCCGCAGTAGTCGCAGGAGAAAAATCTTGGAAAAATCTTGGGGTCAGAAAAATCTTGGGGTCAGGCCTGCGATTCTCGCGGTTTGTGGTTTTCATATGTCTCGATGATGAGTCGTACGGTCTCGGCCAGGGAGCCTTCGCCGGTAATGCGGCGAAGGCATGAGTTGTATCG
>CAZWSK010000106.1:0-8408 GCA_964636445.1 uncultured Chloracidobacterium sp. | reverse complement strand
CAGTTTTCCGGTGGTTGTATCGGTAGGGTCACACCCGTTCCCATCCCGAACACGGCAGTTAAGCCTACTGGAGCCGATGATACTGCACCTTTCAGGTGTGGGAAAGTAGGAAGCCGCCGGATTCATTTCAAAAGCCCGCTCATTGAGCGGGCTTTTTTACTGATTGAGGGTCAGCACTTGCCTAGCAACCAGAAGACGAGCAGGAAGATAATGATCGTCGAGAATATGCCTCCGCCGAATTTCCAGGCTGCAGCTCCGGCCAGACCACCACGAAGTAAGTTATTCATAATGCCTCCTTACGTAATTTGTAGGAGGAATTCTAGATCAACAGAGGGTCCGCGAATGTTCGCGAGAGGACATTGACTGGAGATCAGTGTGGTCGGACGGTTTTCGCCTCATCTGCCTCGGCCAGCCGGAAGTTCTTTTGAGCGCGGTACGCAGCGGCTCGATTTCGGTAAACCTCGGGATTCTTAGGGTCGAGTTCGATCGATCTCGAGTAATCGGCGAGCGCCCCGGCAACGTCCTTTAGTTCGAACTTGGCTTTCCCGCGATTGTTGTAGGCTTTAGCGTGCTTGGGATTTAGCTCGAGCACTTTCGTGAGGTCGGAAACGGCTTCGGCAAACTCGGCGATGGTCATTCGGGCGGTCGCCCGGTTGTAATACGCCGAGGGATTCGACGTGTCGCGTTCAATTGCCTTGGTAAAGTCGGCGACCGCGGCCGTCGTGTTGCCGAGCCGTAAGCGGACGATTCCACGGTTGATATAGATCCCGGCCCGGCCCGGATCGATGGCTATCGCGTTGTTGAAGTCCTCGATCGCTCCACTAAGGTCGCCCTTCTTCTTCTTTAAGTTCCCGCGGTTGTTGTATGAATCGACATCATTACGATCCATCTCGATGGCTTTTGTGTAATCGGCGATGGCGCTGTCAATATCACCTGCCTTTTGCAGTGCGACCGCTCGGTTGAAGTAGTCATCGGCCGTGGATTGTCCGGCCGTTACGATAGCACCGCCGGAGAGCAGGATCAGGACAAGGATCAGGTTTGCCATAACATCTGTGTCAATAAACGCCGATTTACCACTGATTTTCCGAAATCCAAATGCCCTCAAGGAGGGCAACTGAAACCTTCCCGCTCCCATCCCTGTATTATCATAGAAAACGCTCCCTGATAGAACTAAAGTGCTTATGTTGACCACAAAACGAAAAATATTCCTGCGCACAGCGCTTGCGGCCTTGATCATTCACGCCTTTTTCCTGCCAAACGCCACGTTGGCACAGTCGGCAGCCGATATTAATGCCGCTATCCGGCGGGAAGGGATGGAAAACTCCAAGATATTGAACACGCTGCATTATCTGACGGACCTTTACGGGCCGCGGCTGACGGGAAGTCCCAATCATGTGAATGCCGCCAAATGGTCGGCCCGTGAGATGCTGTCGTGGGGATTTGATAAGGCGGAACTGGAACCGTGGGAATTCGGTCACCCCGGCTGGGTAAACGAACGTGCGGTCGGACTGATGCTCAAGCCGGTCGCCGATACGTTGACATTCGAAGTCCTTGCATGGACGCCGTCGACGAAGGGCGTGATCACTGCTGATGCCGTGAATCTGGTGATACCGCAATTTCCGGCAGCGAACCGGCCGGACGTAATGCAGAACCCGACGCTCGAGGAACTCACAACATACTTGGCGTCGATGAAGGCATCTGTGAGCGGAAAGATCGTGTTTGTGGGCAAACCGGCGGTCGTACCGGTGACGATCGACCCGCCGTCCAAGCGTATCGAGGATGCTCTCGCACGGTGCCAGATGGACCCGTCAAAGAAACCGGAGGACTGCACGCCGCTATCTGGAGGGCCAAAACCTTCGCCGGCAACGCCTAGGCCGAACGCGCTGTCGTATCCGGAGATCGCAACCATCGTCAACGATTTCCTTTTGCAGAATGGTGTCGCTGTTCGAGTGAATGACGCGGGCCGCGAGCATGGGCAGATCCGGGCGTTCGCGAACTATACCTTCGACGTCAATAAAACTGTTCCGACAGTGGTGATGCGGAACGAGGATTTTGGGCGCATTACTCGACTGCTTGGCAGCAAGCAGGATGTCCGCCTGGAGTTCGATATCCGGAACCGCATCGTGCCGGACGGTGTGACCAGCTATAACACGATCGGCGAGATCACTGGGACCGACAAGAAGGACGAGGTCATTATGCTCGGCGGCCACCTGGATTCGTGGCATGCGGCAACCGGTGCGACTGACAACGCGATCGGTGCCGCAACTATGATGGAGGCTGCGCGCATCCTAAAGGCCATTGGCGTCAAACCCCGACGCACTATCCGAGTGGCACTGTGGGGAGGTGAGGAGCAGGGGTTGTTAGGTTCAAAAGCATATGTAAAACGCCATTTCGGCACCGCTGAGGAACCGGGGCCCGAGTACGACAAATTCGGAGGCTACTTTAATCTCGACACAGGAACGGGACGGATCAGGGGAATGATCGTTTTTGGGCCGCCTGAAACATCGACTGTCCTCAGAGATGCACTCAGCGGATTCGCCGAATACGGGTTTATGGGTGTACGATCCACAAATAGCCGGGCGTATGCGGGAAGCGACTATTCATCATTCAATAACGCCGGGTTGCCCGGGGTCGACCTCGAGGTGGATCCTATCGAGTACTTCTCGCACACCTGGCACACGAATCTCGACACCTACGAAAGGATAATAGAAGATGACGTAAAGAAGTCGGCGGTCATCGTTGCCACTGCTGTTTATGCTCTCGCGATGCAGGACGAATTGCTGCCGCGGTTCAAGTCGAATGAGATGCCGGCCCGGCCCGGTCCATCGGGCCAGCCTACGCCGAGCCCGACGCCCAGTCCGGCACCGAGGCAATAAGGTCACGCGAGACTGCTGGGACAAATATCGTTCAGCACACAAACCTCGCATTTGGGCCGCCGGGCGATGCAGACCTGGCGGCCGTGGCTGATCATCAAGTGCGGGAACAGTATCCAATCACGCTCGGGCACGACGCCCGAGAGGTCGGCCTCGATCTTCTCGGGGGTCGTGTTTTGCGTTAGGCCGAGCCGCTGCGATAAACGTGAAACATGAGTATCTACGACCACGCCTGAGGCGATGCCGAATGCGTTGCCCATAACCACGTTTGCTGTTTTTCGTGCGACGCCGCCGAGGGTAAGAAGATCCTCCATTGTTTGCGGGACCTTCCCACCGTATTCCTCGAGGATCCTCCTGCACGCGGCTTGTATGTTTTTCGCCTTGTTGCGAAAGAAACCGGTCGAATGGATGTCGCGTTCCAATTCGGCCTGCGGGACCTTCAGGTAATCCGCCGGGCCGCGGTATTTACGAAACAGGTCCGCCGTAACGATGTTCACGCGTGCGTCAGTACATTGGGCGGATAATATCGTCGCGATCAGCAGCTCGAACGGCGTTGTGTGTTCCAAGGCGCAGTGTGCGTCCGGATATTCCTTTTTCAGGCGTCGGATAACTTCTGCGGCTTGTTTCTTTCTGTCGGGGACCATTTTTGAATCGGCAATGGACAGGGTAAATTATTAATTGTACTGGTTTTTTTGCCACCTTTCATGAACGTTCCGTTATTTGATCTATCTGAGCAAAATTCCGCGCTGAGGCCTGAAATAGAACGGGCTCTCGGCCGCGTCCTCGACACCAACGGATTCATTCTGGGCAGCGAGGTCGCTGCTCTCGAGGACGAGCTAGCGGCCTATTGCGGGGTCGAACACGCTATCGGCTGTGCATCGGGAAGCGATGCGATCCTACTCGCTCTGATGGCTCTGGACATCGGACCCGGAGATGAGGTGATCACGACTCCGTACAGTTTTTTTGCTACTGTGAGCTCGATCACACGGCTCGGTGCGGTGCCGGTATTCGTTGATATCGAACCCGATACATTTAACCTCGCAGTCGGTCAGGTAGAAGAGAAGATCACCGGTCAGACAAAGGCCTTTGAGCCGGTTCACCTCTACGGCCAATGTGCTGATATGACCGCGCTCGATGAACTAGCCATGTCTCGCGACATTCCCATCGTGGAAGATGCGGCACAGGCGATCGGCGCGAGGTGGGACGGGACGAATGCCGGTGTCTTGGGCGATATCGGTTGTTTCAGTTTCTATCCGTCGAAGAATCTTGGCGGTATGGGTGATGGGGGCTTTCTAACGACCAATGATCTTGCCCTCGCTTCGAAGTTGAGAGCGTTGCGAGTCCACGGTGCAGAAAAAAAGTATTACCACAAATATGTCGGTTTGAACTCCCGGCTGGACGGCTTTCAGGGAGCGGTGCTTCGCGTGAAACTCCCGTATCTGGATGCATGGACGGACCGGCGTCGAGCTAACGCAGCTCTTTATCGGGAGCTCCTTGAATCTAAAGGCTTGAGCGAAAAGGTCATAGCGCCGGCCGAACTCTCGGAGGCAACTCATATCTACAATCAGTTCGTCATTCGCGTCCCGGGCCGCCGCGACGAGCTGCGGGATCAGTTGTCGTTGCGGGGCGTCGGAACGGACATTTACTATCCAATCCCCCTTCACCTGCAGGAATGCTTCAAATTCCTGGGCTACCGCGAAGGTGATTTCCCCGTGGCCGAGCTTGCGGCACGCGAAACGCTGGCGTTGCCGATCTACCCCGAGCTTGCCCTAGAGCAGATCGAGTATGTAGTCGCCGCGATCAGCGACTTTTTCAACGGATGAGCCAGCTGAACTCCAATTTGTCCCGAATCAGAATACCGGTCACTGCGTTCGTGGGCGTAGCCCTTGTGATCCTCGCCGCGTGGCTAGGCATCAGTTGGCAACTGGGAAATCTGCTGGCCAACCTGACGCGGCCGACGGACCCTTCGGCCGGAGCCGCCGCGGACCTCGCCGTGTCCCTGGCTCCGAGTGACCCTGTCGCACGCTGGCTGAAAGGTCTGGCTTACTCCTCGCTGGCTTCGATAGAGGAAGCGGTCCGCCGAGCCCCGAACGATCACCGCTGGAGGATAGAGTTCGGTCGGGCCTTAGAACAGGATGAGCAGTTTGAAGCCGCGGAAGTCCAGTTTCGCCGGGCGGTCGAACTGGCCCCGAATTACGCGTTGGCGCATTGGAGCCTTGCAAATTTTCTGGTTCGCCGGGAACGTACAGAAGAGGCACTTGCTGAGATGCGCCGAGCTGCCGAAGCCGACGACTTGTATCGCGATCAGGCGTACTCGCTCGTCTGGGAACTTTTCGGACGGGACGTTGACCAATTGGAGGCGTTCGCCGGAAATTTGCCTGAGGCACGGGCTCGGTTGGCATTCTTCTTTGCCGCCAGAGGCCTCGCTCCGGACGCGTTGAGGAATTGGAACTTGCTAAGCGAGGAAGATAAAAGCTCACATCCCGGGATATTGAAGGCGATGGCGCACGGACTATACCTGCAGCGGCACTTTAAAGAATCATTGGCCTTTGCGCGGCAAGCGGGTCTGGATCCGGATGCGCAGCTCGAGACGGTTACCGATGGCTCTTTCGAGAAAGGGCTCGGCCAGGTGCCGGATTCACGTTTTGGCTGGCAGGTCGTTCGCTCCGATCCGCGAGTAGATGTAAGTACCGACGGAAAGGTTAAGCGCGACGGCAGCCGGAGTGTACGAATCACGTTTCGAAATAGCGTGAAGCCCGAGTTTTATAACCTCACCCAGATGATCGCTGTCGAGCCGAGCTCACATTATCGTCTTCGCTTTTGGCTCCGCACGGAAAATCTTAAGAGCGGCGGAATGCCCTTGGTGGCCGTTGTGAACGCAAACGACGATCAGGCTATCGGGGCCACGAAGCCTTTTTCGAGCGGTACTGCGGATTGGCGCGAGGTTGACCTCGAGATCGCGACGCCGGCGAATTGTACAGGCATCAGCATTCGGACAACCCGTCTCGGCTGCGGTGAGGAATGCCCAATTTCGGGGACCCTTTGGTACGACGAATTTAAGTTAGAACGTCTTTAGAGGATAGTTGACCGGATGAACAAGCGTCTTAGCTCGTTGATGTTCTTACTGGTCTGCGGCATCGTGGTCTTCACGACGATGGCGTACGGCGCGGTACATCAGCCGATCATCGCCTTGACCTACTTCCTGATCACTATCCTGGCGGTCGTCTGGGGAATCGAATCGGTCATCAGTGACGAGATCAAATACAGCCGGAGCATGCTGCAGGTCCCGCTTTTTCTCTTTGGGACCTATGCTCTTGTCCAGGCTGTTCCTTTCGGATACGTCAACGACCCGGGAGGCCTGAACAACGTACCGCGAACGATCTCTGTGGAGCCCTATGCTTCGCAGGTGACCGCGGTGCACATCTTGATTCTCTGCGTGGTATTTGCCGCCGCACTACGAGTGTTAGATTCAGCGGCTCGCTTGCGGCGATTGGCGACATTGATCACGATCTTCGGCTTCGCCTACGCTTTTTACGCGATTCTGCAATCGGTTCTCAGCCCCGACAAGATCTATGGTATTTACGCACCGGCGGCTGTTCCGTTCGGCTCATTTGTAAACAGGCACAACTTTGCGGCGGTCATTGAGATGGCAGCGAGTATTCCTCTCGGTTTACTCTTCGTTGGGGCCATAGAGAGAGATAAGCGCCTCCTCTACGTTGTCGCTATCGTGCTGATGGGGTCGGCCCTGCTCCTCAGCGGATCGCGAGGCGGGCTGGTGGCATTTGCACTTCAACTGGTATTTCTTGTCCTGATCTCATCCCGTGCGAGCGCCCATCGCCGAACGGCACTTAAAGTCGCGTTGTCAGTGCTCCTCCTAGGCGGCATCGTTGGCGGTGCGATCTTTACCGGCGGAGATACTTCGCTAACACGCTTTGCCGAGTCGGCTAGTCGGCAGAATATTTCATCGGACCGGTTCGAGATCTGGGGCATCACTCTCCGAATGATAGGGGAGTACATGCCCTTCGGCACCGGAATTGGGGCTTATGGGACGGCTTTCACGCGTTTTGACACCGCGGGGGGTATGTTCCGCGTCGAGCAGGCCCACAACGACTATTTACAGGTTCTTTCGGATGCCGGGATCGTCGGCCTCGTACTCGGCGCTCTATTCCTCTACTGGCTCACCCGCGAGGGATTGCGGAACACACTGGTCACCAATACATTTCGGCGAGGCCTGGCGGCTGGCGGCATTACGGCATGTTTTGGAGTGCTTGTGCACAGCATGTTCGATTTCGTGCTGCACATCACGGCGGTGTCCGTATGGTTTTTGCTGGTGACGGCTATACTTGTCCGGTCCGGGCAGAAGTATGACGACGATATCGAGAACTTTGACGAGGAGAACTCACGACGTCGCCGACGGCGGCGAAAGGCAAGCGTTACGCCGATCAAAGAACCTGCTGACTAGTCCTCGGTCGGGCTGGGCCTGACGAACACCGGTCTCAATATCCACCAAATAACGCCGTGCGAAACGTAGGCCGCGGCAAGTGCTAGTAATGCGTATCGCGAATAGAACCATACGGTCATGCCGATCGCGGCAATGATGAGAACGAGGAAGAAGCTCTTGCGGCCGCCCCTCGCGGTTTTCATGCTGGAATATCGAATCGTTGAGACCATGAGGATCGACAGGCAGCAGATCAGTCCGTATAAGGCGTATGTATAGAATTGAGCGGTCGGCCCGCTGCCGGCGGTTAATGGTATCGGTGAAAAATGAACTATAGCGGCGAGCAATCCGCCTGCCGGAGGTATGGGCAGCCCGACAAAGGCTTTTTTGTCCAACTTAGGAGCACCTTCAATCAAGACGTGCGGGCGTGAGGCTTGCAAGTTGAATCGCGCCAGGCGGAACGCTCCACACATTAGGAACATGAAAAGTAGGAAAACCCCCAATCCGTAACCGGGACTGTTCTCGGCGAAGGTAGGCGCTACGGACCAGCTGTACACCAATGCCGTTGGGGCGATGCCGAAGGTGAGAACGTCCGCGAGGGAATCGAACTGAACGCCGATCTCAGTAGCGGTGCGGGTGGCACGGGCGATGCGGCCGTCCATCGTGTCGAAGAGGATCGCGAGGCCGATCGCGATCGATGCGGAATTGAAATACCACGCCGCCATCTGCACATCAACGGTCGCGGCCTGATAGCCTCTGATCGACCACAGCACGGCGAAAAAGCCCATCGCGACGTTGGCCGCGGTGAACAGTGTAGGTATCACGTAAAGGCCCTTTTTCAGGCCTCGATGCGGAGGTTTGACCTCTTCTTCCATTGATTATCGAAGTGCGGGCCCGTACCGGGCGATCACGGTCTCGCCGCCGCGGACGCGGTCGCCGATCTTGACGTTCAACTCGACGTCGGGCGGCATGCGCAGGTCGGTTCGCGAGCTGAACTTTATCAGGCCGAATTTTTGTCCGCGCACGAGATTATCGCCCGTTTTGGGCCAGCAGACAATGCGGCGGGCGAGAATTCCCGCGATCTGCGTGCAGGTGAC
>CAZWSK010000105.1:0-8437 GCA_964636445.1 uncultured Chloracidobacterium sp. | reverse complement strand
TTCGCAGCTGCCGCTTTAGCTGCCTTACGGGCTTTTCGGCCGAATCCCCAGCGAAAAGGCGTCGGGAGCCACTCGATCGCGCCGATCCTCACGCCTAAAAACATCACTACGGCGTTCACCTTGTGGCCCTTATCTCGAACGCACTTGTACAGGCGTTTATCCGCGGCCTTCCGGTCGGCCGCTGTTCCGCCGTAGTAATAATCGAGGTCGTGGGCCTCGCAGCAATCTCGATAGTCACCGTCAGGCCATTGCGAGCAGCCGTCGCTTTTGAAATCCGGCGGGACCTCGCGATGGGGCTTTGACTGGGGAAGCTGAGCGGCGGCCGAACCGCACACCGATAGCATAAGCAGAAGAGTTAGGAGTTTAATTCTCATAGTTAGGTCATGCCCGATCGGATGCGGCCTGGGCGGGCCGGTGAGAGTACATCGGAAAACGGGCTGTCAGGTCGAGGACCTCGCGTCGGACGCGGCCCTTAACTTCTTCCGACTCGGGATCATGGATCACCGACGCGATCATTCCGCCGATCGCACGCATCTCGTCCTCTTTCATTCCGCGCGTCGTTAGCGCGGGTGTTCCGAGACGAATCCCGGACGCGACAAACGGCTTTTGCGTGTCGAACGGAATAGTGTTCTTGTTAACGGTAATGTGTACCTCGTCGAGGGCCTTTTCGGCCGCCTTGCCCGTGATGCCTTTGCCGTCCATAAAGACGTCGACCATCATCAGGTGGTTGTCTGTGCCGCCTGACACGATTCGAAGCCCGGCGTCCTGCAGGGTCGCGGCGAGAACCTTGGCGTTGTCGAGAACTTGCTGCTGATATGCCTTGAATTCGGGTTTTAATGCCTCGCCAAAGGCGACTGCCTTTGCCGCGATGATGTGCACCAACGGCCCGCCCTGCACGCCCGGGAAGACGCGTTTGTTCAGGTCAGCAGCGAATTCCTCCTTGCACATCGCCATCCCGCCACGCGGCCCTCGAAGCGTCTTGTGCGTCGTCGTCGTGACGAATTCACAATGCGGCACAGGCGATGGATGAAGGCCAACGGCAACCGGTCCGGCGATGTGAGCGATGTCCGCCATGACCTTCGCACCGACCGACCGGGCGATCTCACCGATGCGCGCGAAATCGATCGTTCGAGGATAAGCCGAGGCCCCACATATCAAAAGTTTGGGCCGCGATTCCTCGGCGATCTTCTGAAGCTCCTCGTAGTCTATCTGTTCCGTCTCGCGATTTACGCCATAGTCAGCGACCTTGTAATTCATTCCTGAGAAATTCAGCGGATGCCCGTGCGTCAGGTGCCCGCCGTGCGAGAGGTTCATCCCGAGGATCGTATCGCCGTGCTCGAGCGCCGTCAGCAGCACGGACATATTCGCCTGCGCCCCGCTGTGCGGCTGGACGTTCGCATGGTCGCAGCCAAACAGTTCCTTCGCACGATCGATCGCCGCCTGCTCGACTACGTCGGCAAACTCGCACCCGCCGTAATACCTCTTTCCCGGATAGCCCTCGGCGTACTTGTTAGTAAACACCGTGCCCATCGTCTCGAGCACCGCCTCGGACACGAAATTCTCCGACGCGATCAGCTCCAGGCCGTTGGTCTGACGGCTGATCTCGTTATCGATCGCATTACTGATGAGCGGATCGGCGTCCGCGAGGTTTGCAGTAAAAAAGTCGGTCATATGGCTTATCTTATCCAATCATCGCCTTAAATTCATTCTCGTCTAGTATCCTGACGCCGAGAGTTTCCGCCTTCGTGAGTTTTGACCCCGCATCCTCACCGGCCACGACGTAATCCGTCTTTTTGCTGACCGATGACGAAACCCGCCCGCCGCGGTCTTCGATCAGTTTTGCGGCCTCGTCGCGGGTGTAATTTTCAAGCTTGCCGGTGAGGACGAATGTCTTGCCGACGAAGCGCTCGTCAAGCTTCTCAGTAGACGCCGCGTCGGCCTCTGTCTGAACGCCGGCTGCTTTCAGCCGTTCGACAAGATCAATGTGCGCTGCTTCGCGAAACCACTCGTGTACGCTTGCGGCAACGGTCAAGCCGATCTCGGGGATATCGTCAAGCTCTCCGACCGAGGCCGCGGCAATTTTGTCGATCGAACGAAAATGACGAGCGAGGATCTTTGCCGTTCGCTCGCCGACGTGGCGAATGTCGATGCCAAAAAGTAGCCGTTCGAGGCCGCGTGTCTTGCTCGCCTCGATCTGGCTAATAAGTTTCGTCGCGGTCTTCTCGCCCTTGCGCTCAAGGCTCGTGATGTCGTCGGTAGTCAATGTGTACAGATCCGCGACATCCTTTACACGGCCGCCCGTCACGAGCGTTTCGACGAGTACGTCGCCGAGGCCCTCGATGTCCATTGCTTTTCGCGAGGCGAAGTAGAGGATTCGGGCCTTGACCTTTGCCGGACAAACAGGGTTCGTACAGCGGCGTACGGCCTCGCCTTCGGGCCGCACCGCGGGTGAGGAGCAGACCGGGCATTCGGTTGGAAATACAAACTCCGTCTCGGTACCGTCGCGCCGCGAAGGAATATTCTGCAGCACCTGCGGAATGATCTCGCCGCTTTTTTCGATCAGGACATAGTCGCCGATCTTGAGATCGAGCCGCTTGATCTCGTCCTCGTTGTGCAGGGAGGCCCTCGCGACGACAGTGCCAGCGAGCAGCGTCGGCTCGAGGAATGCGACCGGAGTCAGCGCACCCGTGCGGCCCACTTGTATGCCGATATCGAGCAGCCGAGTCGTTGCTTGGCGTGCGGGATATTTATACGCTATCGCCCAACGAGGCGCCTTACTCGTCGAGCCAAACTCATCCTGCAACGCCGTCGAATTCACCTTTACCACCACGCCGTCGATCTCGTAATCGAGCGTATCGCGGTGCGTTTCCATCTCGTTGATGAACTCGACCAACTCGTCAAAATCTCGGCACAATCGCCGGTTCGGATTGACGTTAAAACCGTTCCTTTCGCACCACTCAAAGACCTCAGCGTGCGTTGTAAACATCTTTGACGTGCCCGTAAACGCATCATACGGGAACATATCGAGCCGCCGCGAAGCGACGATCTGCGAGTCCAGCATACGCAGCGTCCCGCTCGCGCAATTACGCGGATTGGCAAACGTTTTCTCGCCCTGCATCTCAAGCTCGGCGTTGATCTTGGCAAACTGCGATCGCGACAAAAACACCTCACCGCGAACCTCAGCATGCGGCGGCGAATCCTTTTTCAATCGCAGCGGAACGGTGCGGATCGTCTTAACGTTTTGCGTGACCTCATCGCCCGTCGTGCCGTCACCGCGCGTCGCACCGGTCGTGAGGATGCCGTTCTCATAATGCAGCGATACGGACAATCCGTCGATCTTTAGCTCGGCAAAGTATTCAAGCTTGCGGCCCTCGGCCAGCCGCTCGCACCGCTCGGTAAACCCCTTAAGATCTTCCAACGAATACGAGTTATCGAGCGACATCAGCGGCACGGTGTGCCTGAACGGCCGCAGGCTGTCGGCCTTACCTCCGACACGCTGAGTAGGGCTGTCGGGAGTGATCAGCTCAGGATGCTCAGCCTCCAAGGCTCGCAACTGCTCGAGCATCTTATCGAACTCAAAATCCGATATCTCCGGCTCGGCCTTCTGATAATACAGCTCGTTGTGCCGTTCTATCTCAGCACGCAGGTGAGCGATCTCGTTTTCGATATCTTTCGCCATGATCAATCTACGATCTGTAGAGCAAGAACGCCGGCCTCTCCTCGTCTCGAAAAAAGCTCCGGCAGACGAATCCGAACCCGAACGCCTCCTGAAATTCACGGCGGACACGCATTTGTTCCGCCCGGGCCGTTTCCGGCTCGGCCGCGACCAGGTCGAGCCAGTCGTTCGCTATGACGATGTTCGCAGTCGGCGGCTGAGGCTCGGCGTATGATGCGCCTTCCGCGAGAGCCGTTACTTTCTTACTTTCAAGATGCCACTCGGCAAACAGTCGGTCGCTCGCCAAACCCAAACGAAACTCCGGCGCCGTCGCGTAATCGGTCCCGTAGAAATTTTCCCTGAATTCGCTCACCACAGCACCAAGCTTCTCGAGGTTAAAAAACGCGTTCTTTGCCTTCACCGGCTCGAATGTCCACTTAATGTATTTCACGCCCTCGGCGAGTGAGCGTGTCCGTTGTGCCCATTTTAGCTTCGCACCGATGCCGGAGCTCTGATACTCGGGCCTGATGCCCGTCATATGCGAATAGAATGCACGCTCGCCGCGAAGATATGCAGGCACGCTCAGCACGAATCCCGCCAAACGTTCGCCGGCGAACGCTCCCAGCGCAAAACCGCCGGCATTTTTCGTGACTACGAAATGCCGCACGGGTGACAACTCGCACTCGGGCAAGCCAAACACCTCTCGCTGAAGCTGAACGCACTCAGTCATCTCGTCGATGGTCGTGCATTCACGAATATCCAGTTCCGGGGCCATTGCGATGCTCAAAATGCTAACAAATCGCCTCGCCAAACGCTAAAAAATAGTCTTAACTTCACTGTCTGTTTTCTGCTATTCTAATTCAACGGCCGTCCCCACGGGCCCATCCCGTCCACTAAGCCGCTTGACCGTTACAATGACCCCGCAATCCGAACTTGAGGTCCAGGGTAATTTCCTGACGCATCCGTTCGCCGAGCTTGTCGCCGAGATCTCTGCGGCACGCCTGACGGGCAGCTTGCGCGTGTCGGAAAAGGAGAAGAAGTGCATAGTCTACTTTCGGTCGGGATTGGTCGTCTTTGCGGTCTCGAATGCCCGCTCGGCGCGCTTGTTCGACATTCTCCTGCGGCGTAACAGGCTGACCAAAGACGATCTCACGCAGATCCCTAATTTTGCCAATGATCACGAATTGGCGTCGTATCTGCAGGACAAGGGATTTCTTTCGAAACACGATGTCGAGCGATTATTTACCGAGCAGATCGAATCCATCGTCGTCGATCTGATGACGTGGACATCGGGCGATTGGACGTTCAGTTCGCTCGCACGCATTCGCGATGGGCTGAGCTTTCGGGTCGATACGCGTCGGCTGCTGGTGGATTATGCTCGATGCATGCCCGAGGCCCGGATGCTTACCCGCTTCCGGAGCATGGGCGAGATCTTTGACCGGTCCGATCTTCCCGAGAACCTCTTTGAACTCACGCCTGACGAGTCTTTCGTGCTCTGGTGTACAAACTCCGGCCAGCTCACCGCGTCAAATATCGTCGCCGTCTCGTCCTACAGCGAATCAAAGGCGCTGCACCTGATCTATATCCTGTGGCTAGGCGGACTGCTCGAGCGGCACGACTGGCAGCCTGCATTTTCCTCTGAGGCAGTTTCCGCAATGCGGCACGCCAAGCTCGAGCTCCGCCGCGAGGCGAAGCTGCCGGGCGTCCCCGAAACCGTGAAGGTGCCCGAGACGCCGGTGAAAGCCACCGAAGAGCCCGCCAAAGAACCGGTTCCGGACATCAAGCTGTCGGTCGACGACTATCTCGACCGCGTCGAACACGCTGAGACGTATTACGACATACTGGGCGTCGACACCCGGGCGGAGATCAGTGAGATCAAGAGGGCATACTTCGCGATGGCGAGGATGTTTCATCCCGACAAATTCCACGCCGAGGGCGGCGACCTGCTGCGGCGCGTGCAAAACGCCTTTACCGAACTTGCACAGGCGCATGAGACGCTCAAAAATACCGAGACGCGCGAGGTCTATGACTATCGAATGCGAAAGGAGATCGCCGCCCGCGAAAAGAGCCGTGCCGACGGTACGACCGGCAACGCGAGCCTGCAGATCGAGCAGGCGGGCGAGAGCTTCCAGGCGGGCTTTAACCTGCTGATGGACGGAAAATATGAGGAGGCTCTGCCGATGCTCGCCCGTGCCGCGCATTACGCACCAAAGAACGCCAAATACCACGCCTACTACGGCCGGGCCCTTGCTGAGGACCAAAAGCAGCGGCACAAGGCCGAGTCGGAGATGCAAACGGCCCTGCGTCTCGACCCTGATAACCCTACGTTCCGCCTGATGCTGGCCGAATTCTTTATAAAGCACAACCTCGTCAAGCGTGCCGAGGGCGAGTTGACGCGTCTGCTGGCCAAATTTCCCAGCAATCGCGAGGCTCAAAACCTGCTCCAGTCGCTGAAAGCCAAGGCCTAGGCGGTATATCGCGATTTTTTCGCTCTAACAAACAAGTTTCGCCACAGAGGATTGCGGCAACGCACGCGGAAATGTGAAACTAGCAGTCGTGGAGAGCATATTTGCCGAACGTACAGACGCCGAAGAGGATCTGCTGCGCGTTTCGGCCCAAATGGACGAATTTGAGCGGTACGCCCCGGGCCATGCGGCCCGCGTGGCGGCGATCGCCGATGCGATGGCGGCGTCCTTTAATCTCGCGTCGCGCGACAGGTATTTCCTGAAGCAGGCCGCTTTAATACATGACATCGGCGAGATGTCGATGAACCGCGAATACATCCACGCCCCGCGCGCTCTGTCGGCCACGGAGGTGTTAGACCTGCAGCGCCATCCTGTGATCGGCGAGCAGGAGGCGGCCAGGCTCGGCCTGACGCGCGGCGTTCAGTTGATCATCCGCTGGCATCACGAGTGGTGGAACGGTTCAGGCTATCCGGATGGGCTCGAGGGCGATCAGACGCCGCTCGCGGCGAGGGTCCTCCGTGTGGCGGATACCTACGCGGCGATGACGTCGCCGCGGCCGCACCGACAGGCGATACCTTCGGCGGAGGCCCGCAAATATCTCGTCGAATGGGCAGGGATCGAATTCGACCCGGCGGTCGTCAAGGTCTTTGTCACGCTCGCCAATGCCCAGCCGAGCGCGCCGGCACCGGTCGCTTCGGCCGTTTTACAATAGATGCTTAGCCAAACGAAGATCTCACCCAAGAGCTGGCTTGCCTTTGACCTGAACGTCGTCAGGCGGCTGAAGTTCGACTCGGTCGTGCTCCCCTTCAACGATCGGCCCGCCCTCGGGGCCTATCTAAAACGCTGGAACGTGCGCGTGTCGGTCAATGATCCGATGCAGTCGGCATGGGTCCGCTCGGTCGCGCAGATCACGAACGGTTACGAAAAATTGTCGGCCGACGACGTGAACGTCGTCCTTGAGGACGCCTATGTGCCGGGCTATAAGCTGGTAAATCCATCGCTGACCAACTGGTTCTCTGAGACGGATTCGTGGTGGTTCGACAACGTTCGCCGCAACATCGACCGCCTGCCCACACCGATGGCAAAGGCTATCGCATCGACCATAGCGATCGCGACGGGCGATTATGTGATGTCGTTTTCAGATGCGACGCGCGAACTGCGGCAGCCGCTCTCAAATACGTTCCGGCGCCTCTGGTCGATACTGCCGGAGCCGTACTCGAACAGCCAAGACAACGCGTCGAACAACAAGACCGCCGACGACTTTCTTTCCGAGGCGACGGGCGACCTGATGTTCCTTCGCCTGCCGGCACCGCATGCTCAAGGTTTGAGATCACACCTGGGCCGCGCCGCGTGGCGCGAGGAATGGCTCAGGCAGGGCGGCGATTTCTGGACGGCCCTCGAACTCGGACTTCACGGCAAGCTCGGAGCCCCGACCGAGACAAAATCCCAGTACCTGCACCTGCTCGAAGCCACCCTCCGCCGGGCCTCACAGTTCCGCAACTGGGCCGTCGCCCACGTCGAATCCGGCTTCATCCAAACCCAGGACATCGTCGACACCATCGCCTCCATCCGCCGCGTCGACACGATCTATACCAAAGATTTCTCCGAACTAACCGGCACCAAGGCAGTCATAATCACGGCCTAGCGACTGGAGGGCAAGCTGACTGGAGGGCAAGCATCCGTGCTTGCCGGACTGGAGGGCAAGCATCTTGCTTGCCAACTGCGCACGCCACCACTCACGCCAAAAAACAAGGGCGAGCAAGATGCTCACCCTCCCAGCCGGCAAGCAGGGATGCTTGCCCTCCAGTCAATTGCCGTAGGCACTCGGCGTCGGCACGTCGCCGGTCTGCCCCCACGGGAACACGATGAACTGCCCATTGTCGCTGCGCTTGATGTACCAGGTGCCGTCCGAAGGCCGCCACACCCCGATGTCAGCCTTGCCGTCGCCGTCGTAGTCGCCTGAGATCGGGACGTCGGCCGGTGCGCCGAAAACGGAATAGCTGTACGTCGATGTCGCGGAATTTCGCACGACCCAAAGACCGGTCGACGGACGATAGATCGCAATATCCGTCTTCCCGTCCCCGTCATAATCCGCCGGCGCGATCTTGTCACCCGTCTGCCCAAACCTCTCTCCAAACACCGACCCGTCCGAAGACCTTATGTTGTACCAATCACCCACAGACGGCCGGAATATCCCAAGGTCATTCTTCCCATCCCCATCAAAATCCCCAACCGTCGGCACATCTCCATTGGCCCCAAACTGAAACCCAAAAAACGTCCCATTCGACGAATTCTGCCGATACCAAGTCCCCTGACT
>CAZWSK010000104.1:2300-8494 GCA_964636445.1 uncultured Chloracidobacterium sp. | reverse complement strand
GCGGAGTAGTTGAGTTCCTCTGCGGGCTCGACGCCGTGTTTCAATTCGATGTCGGCGACGGCGTAGGAGATCTCTTCGAGCTCGCCAAGGTATTCGGTCATTCGTCGCGAAGCGTGCATCTCCCCGTAGCTGCGATCGGCGTCAGAGGCGACCGACGCCATCATCCCGGCCAGGTGCGGGATCGAAAGATCGGCGAATACGCCGTGCTTTAGCGCCTCGCCGACGAGCAGCGGCCGGTCGATGCGAAGGTCGGCGAGCCATTTGCCGGTGTCGGTGACGACCTCGGCGTCGAAGTCGATGTAGCCGAAATGAGCGAGCACGCGGGCCTTTTTCTCGAACGGCCGCCAGATCTCAAACTCGGTACGGCGGTTCTTGCCGTGCTCGCGGCTGAAGGCGTAGCTCTTGCCCGTGATCTCGCGGACCTGATCAAAGCTGCCAAAGGCGTCGAGCAGATTCAGCAGGCTGATATACGTCGAGCGAAACTGGCTCTCGAGCCGGTCGGGCGGAGCTTTCAGCAGTTCAGCGATCTTGCGGGGATTTTGAAACTGCCCGGGAACGAGCACGACAAATCCCACGTTGTCACGCCCGCGGCGTCCAGCACGGCCGGTCATCTGCTGTAATTCGCTCGCCGACAGCGGCCGCCAGCCGTCGTTGCCGCGCGTGTCGGCGTTTGAGATAACGACCGTTCGGGCGGGAAAGTCGACGCCCGCCGCGACCGTTGACGTCGCGAACAACGCGTTGAGCAGGCCGGCGGACATCATTCGTTCGATGAGCAATTTCCAGGCTGGAATGTGCCCGGCGTGGTGAGCGGCGACGCCGGAATTGACGATCAGTTTGTGGTGTTTGTGGCCGGTGATCTCAGGGTACGCTGTGATGAATTCACCGAAGATCTCTTCCCGGCGGGCCTGGCGTTCGGGCTCGTGGCGCTGAGACTTGTCGAGAGCAACCTCCGCCGCGGCCTCATCGCACCGCCGACGGGTCGGCAAAAATACGATCGCGGGCAGCAGATCAAAACGGCGAAGCGAATTTATCAGCTTCGGCATAGGGATGTCACGCTCGCGTTCCTGCATTGCCGGATAGTATAACTTGCTGTGAGGTCGTTTATGACATTCGAGCGGCGAGCATTCGTAAGCCATCGAGAACGAGGTCATCGTCCACGATGTCTATCGCTTTGCACCGCTCGGCGATGATCGACGCAAAGCCGCCGGTGGCGACGACCTTAGCGGTCTGGCCGATCTCATCCTTCATCCGCGCGCCTACTGTCTCGATGAGTCCGACCTGGGAGTAATAAAGGCCCGCTCGTATCGCGTCGTCGGTCGTAGCGGCGATCGGCGAATCCGCGATGCCGGGCTCGCTCTCTGGCAGACGTGCCGTCGCAAGATGCAGGGCTCTCGCGGCCGTTCTCATTCCCGGGGCGATCAGGCCACCGAGCAGGTTCCCGCTCCTGGTAATGGCGTCGATCGTGGTTGCGGTGCCGAAGCTGCAGACGATCACGGGCTTCCCATATCGTTCGGCGGCCGCGAAAGCGTTGATGAGGCGGTCGGTCCCGATCGAGTCGATCGGTTCGTGACGGATACCAAGACCAAAGTCGTCATTGTTCGCTACGACCCGCGCGGCGATGTTAAACCGTTGGTCGATCGCCTCGACGACGTCACTCGTCCTCGTCGGCACAACCGAACATACGATCGCGGCATGGACCGCCTCGAATCGAACGATGGCCGCGGCAACTTCACCTGAATTTGTGGGTATCGAGCTGCGGTGCTTGAGATCTTCGCCGTCAAAGACGCCGAACTTTATCGCCGTGTTGCCGATGTCGACGGCGAGCAGCATTGGGCTAGCCTTGCAGCGGAAGGCCGTCGTAGATCACGTTCCAGCCGTTTTTGCGGCTCGTGCGAAGGCTGCGGGTGAACCATTCAACAGCGGCGTTCGGGTCGTCGTAAAGCTGTACGGCAGGGCGCTCTTCGCGAGGGTCAACGCGACAGATGGCGGCGCCGACGGTGGCGGTCTTGATGCAGAGCAGAGCGATCATGTCGTTCTTTTGCATCACGGCCGTGCGCATCGAGACGTTGTCGAGGTCATCGTCGAACTCGTCAAATTCGGCCAATTCTTCGTCAAAATCCTCGTCTAGGTCCCAATCGGGCAGGTTGTCGTGCTCGTGGCTCATAGCAAAAAGTGCAACCTAAACGTTACACGCTGCGGCGGCAAAGTTCAATTCGTATTTGACCTCGGCGTGGTTCCGAACCAGCAGCTCCTCGGCGATACGATTGCCGGTCCGGCGATCTATCACCTCGCGCCAGATCTCGTTCTCGCGGTAATTCTTGCCCTCCTTATTTATAAATCGGTGGTTCTGCTCGAAAACGTGATAGCTGTAAAGCGGCTCTGTGTCAGTCAGGATCGCGCCTTTTAGGTGGTCGTCGCCGACGCGCACGCGAAGCTGATACGTCATCTGGGTCGGGTTGAAGAACCGCAGGTCGATGTAGTTATAGAACACGCCGCAGCCCGAGCCGAACGGCAGCGTTCGGTTCTCGTCCGGAAACGGATCGAAGCTGTGGTGATGCCGCTCAACGACCTCGAGCGGCGTGTGCAGGGCCATCCAGTAGAGCAGATTCGACAATTGGCAAAGCCCGCCGCCGACGCCCCGCACTACCTCGCCTCGGGATAGCTGCATTCCCTCGAGATAGCCTTTCGCCGCATTTGTCTCGCCGACCGCGCGCCAGAATGAGAACGTCTCGCCCGGCCTGATCAGCAGCCCGTCGAGGTGCGGCACGGCTAACCTAAGATTGTGCACCTTGTTCTCCTGCAATTCCGGATCACTGTCGCCGAGGCGTCGGCGCAGCAGCGACTGGTGCTTTTTGCAGGTGTATTTAAGATCTGTTTCCGTGCGCTCCGAGGCGAAACTGCCCTTAACGGCATCGGACATGTGTCGCGACACGCGTTTTTGCCAAATACGAGCGTGATAAAACGCCGGGTGTAATTCTGAAAGCCTCTTCTTCATCACGTGGCAAGAGTCCGGTCGCTACCGCTCGCGGTTCTGACCCGCTCAACATCGCCGGCTTGAACGACGGTCACCGAGCCGTCGGCAAGTTTAACACGCAGGGCCCCGTTGGGTTCAAGGCCGTCGGTCGTACCCTCGATGACGCTGTCGGGCAAGGTTACGCGGACGTGTTTTCCGCGGAAATATGTCGAGCGGCGGGACCATTCGTCGATGATGGTATTGTGGTCGTGGTTTAGTGTTTCGTACCAATTCTTTAGCTTCTCGATCAGCGTTGTCTCGACCGTCGGTATTGAATCCGTCGCGTGCGACAAGAATCCGGTCGCTACCGCTCCCGGTTCTGATAGCCCGGTTTCGATCGAGGTCGCGGTGTCGAGGGCCGGTTGCCCTTTTACGTTGATGCCGATGCCGACGATGACGGCGAGGCCCGTCGGAGTCTCGACGGCCTCGGCGAGGATGCCGCTGATCTTTTTATCGTTGACGAGAATGTCGTTGACCCATTTGATGTCGGGCGACAGGCCGAGTTCGGTGAGGGTGTCGTGCACGGCCACGCCGGTCATCAGCGTGATCAGGCCGAGTTGCTCACGAGCGATCTTGGGCCGGAGGACGATGCTGAAGTAAAGGCCGTCGCCCGCATTCGAGATCCAGCTCCGTCCCTGCCGCCCGCGGCCAGCGGTCTGCTCACGTGCGATGACACACAGGCCTTCGGCCGCACCTTGGCGGGCTTGGTTCGCGGCCTCGTCGTTGGTGGAGGCGAGCAGATCAAATCTAAGGACCGTGATATCCATCGTTGAGCCCTTACTCACGTGCGGGCTACTGACACCGGCCTCCAGAGCGAGTCGCAATAATACTTACGGCTGTCAAAAAAATTCTGCTCCACCTCAAAGCCGCTCTCCTCGGCCAGCGACTCGATGGTGTCGAGCGAGTACTTGCGCGAGATCTCCATAAAGACCGCTTCCCATTGGCCGAATTCAAAATCGCGGCCGAGGGCTTCGATGTGAACGGTCTGTTTCTCGCGGCTGATCAGATAAGAACGGGCCGCTCCCTCGATAGGGCGGTAGTTGGCATAATGCATAAAGGCGTCGACGTTGAAGTCGCCGCCGAGCTCGCGGTTGATGCGGGTCAGCAGATTGAGATTGAATCGCGCGGTCACGCCGGCCGGATCGTCATACGCCGCACCGATAACGTGAGGGTCCTTTTGCAGGTCAAAGCCGATGAAGAGCCGGTCGTCGTCACTCATCACGGCCCGGATCGAGCGAAAGAACGCGATCGAGTCCTCACGGCTGAAATTTCCTATGTTCGAGCCGAGGAACATCAGCACCTTCCGCCTCGCGGATTCACTTTTTAGCTCGCCGAGCACTTTGAAATAGTCGCCCTGCCGCGCATTCATCCTGAGCGTTGGAAACGCTTTGTTAAACTTTGCGGTCAATGCATCTAGCGCGACCTGCGAGATGTCGATCGGGGAATATGAGATATCGGTGTCGTGTTCGAGGAAGTGGCCTACGAGCGTAGCGGTTTTCGTCCCGTCCCCGGCGCCAAGCTCGATCAAGTCGAAACCTGAATGTCCGCCTGCAAACGCTTCATAGATCTCGTTCGACTGCGTCTCAAATATCTCGTGCTCGCAGCCTGTCAGATAGTACTCGGGCAGCTTCATGATCTCCTGAAACAGCCGCGAACCCTCGTCGTCGTAGAAGTACTTGGACGACAGGTACTTGGGCTCGGCCGAGAGCCCGGCGAGGACGTCGGCGGCGAATTGCGTGAGTTCAGTTGTAGTTGAGACCTCCATAAATGATTTCAAACAGGATGAAAATCCCGTTCATCCTGTCCATCCTGTTCAATTTCTACCGTGCCAGCCTTATCCCCGTGAATTGCCATCGTAAATGGGGCTGGAAAAAGTTTCTGTACGTCGGGCGACTGTGGCCCGCCGGCGTCGCGACCGATGCTCCGCGAAGGACCATCTGGTTGATCATGAACTTACCGTTGTACTCGCCAAGGGCGCCGGCGGCCCTTTTGAAGCCGGGGTATGGAAGGTACGCGGAATTGGTCCATTCCCAGCGTAGGCCCCAGTCGAACCTGTCGCTCGCGGCCTCCCATTCAAACTCGGTCGGCAGGCGCTTGTCCGCCCATTCAGCAAAGGCCGCAGCCTCGTAGAACGACACATGACACACGGGAGCGTCTGCCAAGAGCGGACGCTCGCCGCCCAGTGTGAACGTCATCCATTCGCCATCGTGCAGCCGCCAATATAGCGGGGCGGTAACATGGTTCTCGTTCACCCAATCCCATCCGTCCGAATGCCACAAGCGGTGATCGTGGTAACCGCCGGATTCGATAAATTCGACAAACTCGCTGTTTGTGACCAGCCGTTCGGAGATCGTGTAGTCATTCAGGTAGACGTTGTGCCGCGAGAGTTCATTGTCAAAACAGAATCCGTCGCCGTCGTGGCCGATCTCGTAGATGCCGGCGGCCACGTTGATCGTTCCGCCGTCCGGCGTGGGCGGCGTTGATTCCTCGGGATACCAGCCTTCGCGATATGCCGGCAGCAGCGGATTGGTGCTGAACGTGTATTTCAGATCGGTGATCAGCAGCTCCTGGTGCTGCTGTTCGTGGTTTAGGCCGAGGACCACGAGTTCATAGAGTTCCGAGTCCCGAGTTCCGGGTTCAAGAAGTCGACCCATCGCTCCGTCGACATATTTCCTGTAAGCAAAAACTTCCTTAACCGTCGGCCGGCTGATGTCGCCCCGGGCGTCGCGTTTCGTCCGGTCGCCGATCGTGTTGTAGTAGCTGTTGAAGAGAAACCCAAAGCTCTCATCGAAAACCTGATAGTCCGGCGCGAACCGTTTGAGGAGCATTTCCTCAAAGAACCACGTCGTATGTGCGATATTCCATTTGGCCGGCGAAACGTCGACTATCGGCTGCGGAATATAATCTTCGGGCTCTAGCGGTTCGCAAAGGGCCTCGGTGTGTGAGCGGATCTCGCGGTATTTCGATGCTAGATCAGCTGAACTCCCGGTTCCCTCTTTGGCGGCTTGCATAGTCATAATTAAAACAGAATCGCATGATAAAATAGAGTTTCTGAATTACTTCAATTATTTCACAGAGATCGAAGACACCTTTGTCCGCCGCCGCGGCAAGCATCTGTTCCTGAGCCCGCTTGACTGGGCGATGATGGAATCGTGGCAGGAGCGGGGCATTCCTCTGCACA
>CAZWSK010000104.1:0-2200 GCA_964636445.1 uncultured Chloracidobacterium sp. | reverse complement strand
ATTGACAGGGCCATTACGCGGCTGCATGAGCTTGCGGGCAATTTGTCGGACGATCTTGAAACTGTCGACGCCACGCTGGGCGACATCGAAAGGCTTTTGGACCGGGCGATGGTCGAAAAATGGGACGCACCGCGGCTTAAAGAGATAGAGAAGGAAGTCACCTCGCAGCTTCGAGCCTACAAGGCTGAGATGGAGCCCGACGCGTACAAAACGACCTACGAACTGATGTTGCTGAAGCGTCTGCGAGAAGAGGCGGGGATTCCCCGCCTGGGACTGTTCTATCTGTAATAAACAGGTCCGACGCCGCTTGAGCGAACGGACTGCTGACGCAGGCGTTCCCATTCACCGACCTGGCGCGCACGCCGGTTTTCCGTGGCGTTTGCGAGCGCGGCGATGACGTCGTCGGAGGTCAGACGATACTTCGGCTGAGTTGAAACGGTCTTATTGAGAGAGTCGGCGGGACGGGCAGGTTGAGTAGTATGACGGTTGGCCATCGTGGTGCCTCCTGTTATCAGGGGCAGACGGCCGAACTAGAAGATCAGGTCAGGCCGTGCTGCGGTAGAAATAGAGTGATCATCAAGTAAATCTTCCTATAAACTCAGCGGTCTATCAGGTTCTGCGATAGTAGCACGGAATTCGCAAATTGGTAAAGAAAAAGTGGACACGGTTTTTGTGTTGAATTACACTCGTCTCATGTCGTTCGGTAAGAACAACCTCGCCCTTAGATAGCCGCTTCGCCTGATCTGGCGAACGCGGCTGTTCCCGATAAAACAAATACTCTGTTTTGTAATTATTAATTGCTAATTACTAATTAGTAATTAATGGCCGGGGTGATAAGGGTTTCCGTTATGGACGAAAAATATTTTCCAAAAAAGGTCGAGCAGAAGTGGCAGAAGAAGTGGGCCGAGACGGGCGCATTTGAGGCCGAAGCCGGCGACCCGCGGCCAAAGTTTTACCAGCTCGAGATGCTGCCGTATCCGTCGGGCAATCTGCACATGGGCCACGTGCGGAACTATTCCGCCGGCGACGCGATGGCGTGGTACAAGCGTCTGCGCGGGTTTAACGTGCTTCACCCGATCGGCTGGGACTCGTTTGGCCAACCGGCCGAGGACGCGGCGATCAAGCGCGGCGTGAATCCCCGCGACTGGACCGAGGAGAACATCAAGGCCATGCGCGGCCAGCTCGAACGCCTCGGTTTGAGCTACGACTGGCGGCGGCAGATGGCGGCGCATCGGCCGGATTATTACAAATTCGACCAGTGGTTCTTTCTCAAAATGCACGAGATGGGCCTCGCGTATAAGAAGGTCACGCAGGTCAACTGGTGCTCGACCGACCAGGCGACGTTGTCGAACGAACAAGCGAGCGGCGGCCTGTGCTGGCGTTGCGGAAATCCGGTTACTAAGAAGGAGATCGAGCAGTGGTTCCTTAAAACGACGGCATACACCGACCAACTGCTCGACGACATGGCCGAGATCGCCGACGGCTGGCCGGCGAACGTGCTGAAACGCCAGAGCGATTGGATCGGCCGCAGCGAGGGCGCCTATGTCGATTTTGAGATACGAGCGTCGGGCGACTCGATGTTCTATTGCCCGCTGGTCAGCGGCCTGACGAGCACGACCGACCTCGGCAAGCACCGCGTGCGTGTATTCACGACGCGGGTCGACACTATCTACGGCGCGACGGCGTTAGTGCTGGCGGCCGAGCACCCTGTGGTGCAGGCGAATATGGACAATTTCGACGAGAAAGTGTCCGCCAAGATCGCGATGATCCGCGTCGAGAACGCCCGGCCCGCAGACCACGAGGTCGAGGTCGAAAAGGACGGCATCGACACGGGGCTTAAGGCGATAAATCCGTTCAGCAACGAGGAAATTCCGGTCTGGGTCGGTAATTACGTGATGATGGAGTACGGCACGGGCGCCCTGATGAGCGTGCCGGCGCACGACGAGCGGGATTTCGAATTCGCTCAGAAATTCGGCCTTCCGATCCGTCAGGTCATCTCGGAGCCGCACATGGAGCATGCTCACCACACGATGCAGGCGTTGGCGTTGGAACAGGCGTACGAGGCCGAGGGCGTGCTGGTGCATTCCGATTACTGGAACGGCAAAACAAGCGAGGCCGCCAAGAAGGAGATGGCTGAGTACGCCCAGAAATACCATTTTGGCGAGCCCGCGACGACCTATCGGCTGCGCGACTGGGGCAT
>CAZWSK010000103.1:0-8607 GCA_964636445.1 uncultured Chloracidobacterium sp. | reverse complement strand
GTGCCGCAGGTCGAGGTGACATTCGACATCGACGCCAACGGCATCGTCAACGTATCCGCGAAAGACGTCGGCACCGGCCGCGAGCAGAAGATCACCATCACTGCATCATCAGGCCTCTCGAAGGAAGAGATCGACAAGATGATGAAGGACGCCGAATCGCATGCCGGTGAGGACGAAAAGAAGAAGGCCGCTATCGAGGCCCGAAACCGTCTGGACGGCTTGGTTTACAGCGTCGAGAAAACCCTTGCCGAAAACAAGGACAAGCTCGACGCCGCAGCCGCGGGCGAGATCGAGACCGCGATCTCTGAATCCAAGACGGCTCTCGGCGGCGAAGATGTCGACGCGATGAACAACGCCTTCGACCGCCTGCAGACCGCCTCGCACAAGCTCGCTGAGGTCCTTTACAGCCAGACGGCTCAGGGACCCGAAGGACAAACCGAGGAGCAGGCTTCGTCAGCAACGGCGGGCGCCGACGGCGAGACGGGAACCGCTTCTTCGGACGAAGGCGACGTCATCGACGCCGAGTACGTTGACGTCGAGGACGAAGAGAAGAAGTAAACTAACGGCAATAGGACGAGGGACAAGGGTCGGGTTGCTCTCTCGTCCCTTGTCCCTCTAAACTTGTCCGTGCTTTTTCAATGGCTAAAAAGGACTATTACAAGATTCTCGGGGTCAAAAAAGACGCTAAGGCCGATGAGATAAAAAAGGCCTACCGCCGCCTCGCGCGCAAACACCACCCGGACGTCAATCCCGGCGATAAGGCCGCCGAGGACACGTTCAAAGACGTGCAGGAGGCTTATGACGTGCTCTCGGACGAGAAGAAGCGCAAGGTCTTTGACCGCTTCGGATACTACGCCGACAATCTCGACCCTGACTCGCCGTTCGCCACCGGCGCCGGTGCGGGCTCGGCCGGTTCGCCGGGGTTCGATTTTTCAGGATTTAGCTGGGACATGAGTTCGACCGGAACGAGCGGAGGCGGATCGAGCTTTAGAGATATCTTTTCAGACCTGTTTGGCGGCGGCGGTGGGGCAAGAACGGCCCAGCCCGAACCACCGCGGCCGCTGCCGAAGAAGGGCCGCGACATCGAGATGCCGTTGGCACTCAGCTTTGAAGAAGCGTTCACGGGCCTAACTCGCAATCTAACAGTAAATCGATCCGAGCAATGCTCCCGCTGCCAGGGTGCAGGCGATACGGGCGGGCCGGTTGTGCAGTGTTCGACGTGCAAAGGCACTGGCCAGGTCATGCGGACGGGCGGAAGGCTCCAGTTCTCTGGCCCATGCACAGATTGCGACGGCACTGGCCGCCGCCGCGAGCCGTGCAGCCTCTGTAACGGCAAAGGAACGACACCGAAGACCGAGCAGGTTAAGGTCAAGATCCCCGCCGGCGTCGACACCGGCTCACGCGTCCGCGTGCCCAAAAAAGGCCACGGCGGCCGCCTTGGCGCCGAGCCCGGCGACCTGTATATCCTGACCAACGTCGGCAAGCACCCGTTCCTCACCCGCAAGGGCGACAACGTTTATGTTACGGTCCCGATCACCGTCCCCGAGGCAGCCCTCGGCACAAAGATCGCCGTTCCGACCGTTGAGGGCAAGGCGCAGCTAAAGATCCCGGCCGGCACAGAATCAGGCCAAAAGTTCCGCCTGCGCGAGCGCGGATTCCCGAGCCTCAGAAATCCGGCCCTCCGCGGCGATCAATTCATCGAGGTCAAGATCACGCTGCCGAAGGTGCTGTCGGAAGAGACGAAGGATCTGCTGCGACAGTTTGAAAAGCTTAATAGCGATAACCCGCGAAAGACCATGGGTTTAGAGTAATAAATTTGAAATTCAAGATCTTAGATTTGTGATTAATGATCGATCTCCTATGAAGAAGAAACCCCGCACATACACGATCAGTGCTGTCGCAGAGATGTATGAGATCCATCCGCAGACGCTGCGCCTGTATGAACGCGAGGGCCTGCTCAAACCGTCACGCTCGATCGGCAACACTCGACTGTATGAGGATGGCGACCTCGAACGCCTGGAGGTGATCCTGTCACTCACCCGCGACCTTGGAGTGAATCTCGCCGGCGTCGAGATAATCCTCAACATGCGCGAAAAGATGGACCAGATGCGCCGCGAATTCGAGCAGTTTTTCGAATACCTCAAAACCCACGCCAGTGAATTTTCCCGCCATAGCGAATCGCTCTCATCCGGCTCCGCTCTCATTCCCGTGTCACGGCTGCGTGTTAACCGCTTGCGAGCCGATATTGATAGCGAGAGCTAAACGCTACTAAAAAATAGATCGTTCGCGCCTCTGTAAAGGCCCCCTTTATCGTTGCTTTCAATACCATTCTGAGATACGATTTTTGATTCGACTTATACCTTGTTCCCTATTAGGAGTTACCCGATGTTACGTAGATATTTAGCCCGTCCTTTGGTGCTCGGCGCATTCATTTTTGCCCTTGCATCCCTTGGATCTTCCCAAAGCCTTGACACCGTCACGATCAGCGGCAAGGTAACCGATCCAAACGGCCTCGCCGTCGTCGGAGCCTCGGTCACGGCGACCTTGAATGAAACCGGCGAGACCCGAACGGTTACCACAAATGATGACGGCCGATACAGCATCGTATCTCTAAAGCCCGGTACTTACGTTGTCAGCACTGCCCTTTCAGGTTTTGCCACGAGCAAGACGAGTCCGATCCCGACCATATCGGCACAGACCGTGACGCAGGATTTTCAGTTGACACCGGCCTCCGTGACAGCGGAAACGACCGTCACCGTGACCGAGGACGATGCGCCGCTCGTGGATACGACGCGAACGATCGTGGGAAACACGATCACCGAACGTGAGATAGAGGAGATCCCGACGGACTCGCGAAGCCCCCTCGACCTTGTGCTCACGTTGGGCGGAACCTCAGAAGAGCAGCTCTCGACACGCGAGCTTTCGGGCGACCGCGGCGAACGCGGAGTGTCGGCACCGGGAACAACACCTGAGGAAGCAGGAATTTTCGGCCTCTCAGGCGGAGCGGCCTATTCAAATAACATCACTATCGACGGGCTGGACAATAATGACGATCGCTCAGCCTCGTTCCGGTTTGAACCGTCGGTCGACTCTATTGCTGAGGTCCAGGTTATTAAGAACCAATTTTCCGCGGAGTATGGCCGGGCATCCGGCGGTCGCGTGAACCTGCGTACTAAGGCGGGGAGCAACAAATTCCGCGGGCGTGTCTTTTACTATTTCAGGGACTCGGCCTTAAACGCCAACACCTGGAACAATAACCGCCGCGGCCTAGAAAAGCCGCCCTTCCGCAATCACGATCCCGGCTTTACCTTTGGCGGGCCGATCATCAAGAACAGGCTTTCATTTTTTGTCTCTTACGAGCTCGACAAGATAATGGAGGACACCATCATCGACGCGTGGGTGCCATATGGGTTTACGAGCCCGCACTTTAATCTGCCAGAGCCCACGAACCCGGAACGAGCGATAACGGTTTGCCGATCCGGGAGCCCGAGCGGGAACCCGCCGACCTGCAGCAACAATGCGGGCGTTCAGGTTGCCCCGTATATCGCTTTTGCGAATACGCCTTACAAAAAGCACAGCCTAACTGCGCGGGCAGACTGGAAGATAAACAGCTCGAACGATCTGACGTTCAGCTATCAGATGGGGCGTCAGAACGACCTTCGTGCCTTCAGCGGCACCAACCGCATAGCAGATTCGCTGATCGGCCGCATCCGCAACACCGAGGCCTACAATCTAACTCATAACTGGGTCATCAACAGCAAGATCGTGAATCAGGCGAGGGCCCAGTATTCCACGCTCCGTCCCCGTTCTGAACAGGCTCAAGGCGCACTGGCCCCTGCGGTACTCGTGACTTTCAACCATCCCGAGGGGTCGGAATTCGGCGGCACGCAAGTCTTTGCTTCGACGTCGAACTCAAGTGACCGAAAGGAAAATCGCTGGCAGTTTCAAGACACGCTCACGCTTGTAAAGGGCAACCATACCATGCGCGTGGGTGGTGACATCCAAAATGTTGATGCTCTCTATATAGACAGGTTTGACGCCACTGGTACCTACCGGTTCAGTAGCTTCTATTGGTTCAGCCTCCCGGCTGAAGGCGCACCCAATCCAGGTAATCCTTCGCAAACCGATTTTCCGGTCTCAAGCGTATCGCAGAACTTTAATCAGACTTCCGAAGTGATCAACCGTTATTACGGACTCTTTTTTCAGGATGACTGGCGGGTCAAGCCGAACCTGACATTGAGCTTTGGCCTGCGGTGGGAGAAGGAGAAGGTTATTGACGACAATAACAACTGGGGTCCGCGATTCGCGGTGGCTTGGAACCCGTTCAAAAACAGCTCAAAAACCGTCATACGTTTCGGCGCAGGCATGTTCTATAACCGCGTGCTTCTCCGCACTATTGATGATTACGCAGGAGACTCGAACGAGTTGACATTCAACAGCAGTTCGGCCTCAACGCTGAGATGTCCGGTCGCGAGCTGCCCGAGCGGTTTCTTTGACTTTAACGTCATTCGAGAGACCATGAGCGGACTATTTCCGAATGCACTTACTCTAGACACGCCGATAAGGATCAGTAATAATCCGACGAACAATACGTTTACCGTCGGTGAGCTATCGAAGTCTGCGACTATCTTTCGCAGTCTGTCGCCTGACCTGAAGATCCCGGAAAGCTATCAGTTCAACGCGGGATTTGAACGTGAGATAAGAAAAGGACTGGTCTTCGAGACGAACGTCACCTTCAATCGTACGGCCCATCTCTGGCGTGAGTACAATCCAAACGCTCCGATCCTGCCTGCCGGGCTTTCCGATCTGAACTCTGATGGACAGGTCACCTTCACAGATTACCTTCTCGGCCTGAGGAATTCGTCTGGGCAGCCTCTATTTGAGGATGGCCCCTCGACAGACACCGTCGGTATGCGGATTATCGGCGGCAGCGGACCGTGCACGACATCCACCCCGTTGTCGGGCTGCGTCGTGAACGTTAATACCACCAACAGCAGTACGAGTACGAATTGCCAACCGACAACCAACACGGTTGGTATCACCAATACGCCTGTTTGCCGGGCTTTTGGATTTGTAAACCAGCTGCGGCCGATCTTTCAGGATAACACGCAGTTGGAGATGGTCGCTCCGATAGGCAACAGTCGATACATTGGTGCTGTCTTCGAACTTCGAAATCGCTTCAAACGATTCGAGAACGGATTCGGTGCATCATTCAACCTCGCCTATACCCTTTCGCGGATGATGGACGATGGTATCGTGAACACGTCTGAGGCAACTCTTCCCGGCGACTTTGCACGTGAATGGTCGCGAAGCCTTGCTGATCGCACACATCGTATTTCGCTTACGAGCACCATCGACACGCCGCGATGGTTGGGAAAAATACGGTTTTCGCCTAAGTTCCTTTATGGATCGAGTGCCCCGTTCAACCTTTCTGCCGGAGGCATTGACAGAAACCTCGATGATATAAGCAATGATCGCCCAAATTTCAGCGGGGATCCCAGTGACATTATCTGGCGAGTCTATGGCGGCGACAGGTTCCCGGAAACCCTTGCGGCCCAGTTCTCGCTCGCTCCGATCGGAAGCCCCGGCAACCTGCCGAGAAACGCCGGCAATGGCCCGAGCTTGTATCAATTCGATCTGAGGATGAGTCGTGAGTTCAGGTTTGGGCGTGATAATCGGTTCAAGCTCTTGCCGTCAGCTGAATTCACCAATCCGTTTAATATGCGAATATTCAGCTTCGGGTCGAATTTTATCGATTTTGACTACCTAAACAGCACAAACGCCACAACGGTCGCCGCTGCGAAGGCGGCCTTCCTTGCGCCGACACGGACGAGGTACCACCGCAGGATGCGTTTCGGCATCCGCTTCGATTTCTAGCGGGATCTGCTGTCTGAAACCGGGACCGCCCTCAAAGTGAGGGCGGTTTTTTTTGTTCGAACGAGGGAAATTAGATGACGAGCATACCCAGCATCTGATATAAATAAAATGTTGAACATTTTTGTTCAGCCATTCTTATATGTCTGCCCTCGTAGATGCTGCCGTACCGGTGACCGAGACAACGATAGAATCGGTTCTGCTCGACGCCGACCTTTTTGTTAAGTATTCATCGCCTGAAAAGGCGTTTGAGCTGTTACGCACCTCGCTGGAACGCTCGCCTCGGTCTATCGGACTGCGCGAGAAGATGCGTGAGATCTGTGTGCGGCAAAAGAATCTCAACGAGGCCGCTAAGCAGTGTCTCGCTCTAGTCAGTCTCTACATCGGCCGCGAAGATTTTGACCTCGCCTACGACCGCCTGCAGGAAGCAAAGCTGCTCGACCCTCGAATCTCGGTCGCCCCCGGCCTCGAGGCCATCCGCCGTGCCCGCCGACCTGATTTTGCCGTCGACCGCGACCGTTCACCGCAAAAGGTACGCACCGATGTCACATTTGCCGGCAATCTCGCCTACGTGAGCATTTTCGACTCGGTCCAGGTCATCGAGAGCGGCAAGATGACGGGCCTGCTGATCATCAAATCCGACCTGCACCTCGGCAACGTTTCGTTCAACGAGGGCAAGATCGTCGACGCCGAATGCAACGGGCAGAACGGTGTCGCGGCCTTTCGCCTATTGATCGAGGTCAACAGCGGCACCTTTGAATTCTCGACCTCAGACCACGAATTTCCGGTCGTTATCAATGTTTCGAGCAACACAAATTTCCTACTGGACGTCCTAACTGAACTCGACAACGAACGGGCGGAAAAGCAGGGCCTTAGGGACGTCGGCGGTGAGATTATTTAGTTTGACTTCACTGCTGAAATACTACAAAATATAGTGCTTTCCCGATTCCAAAGCACTATATAGATGTTCAGACTCCAGCGCCTCGAGATCACCGGATTTAAGTCCTTTGCCGACTACACGGAGGTCGTCTTCACCGGTAACGGCATAACCGCCGTCGTCGGCCCTAACGGCTGCGGTAAATCCAACGTCTCCGATGCGATCTCATGGGTCCTTGGCGAGCAGCGGGCAAAATCCTTACGTGGCGCCGAGATGAAGGACGTCGTCTTTGCTGGAACCAAGGAGCGCAAGCCCGCAGGCATGGCAGAGGTCGTGCTCCACCTGGTCCGTGACGATTCGACATTAGACATCGATCAGGATGAGCTTGGCGACATCGACGAGGCCCTGACCGGCATCGACGACGCGGCCGTCGACATGGACGAGATCGAGGGCATCGAACCGGAGCCCGAGGTCGCGGATGAGGCCGTCGCGGAGTCCAATGAGTTTCAAGACACAGCCGAGGGCGAGCAGGAAGAGACGGTCAAGGCCCTCGCCGTTGGATCCGCACAGGTCGTCGAAACCAAGGTAAAGACGAAGCGGCACTGGCGTCCACGCTCGTTTGCTCTCGATTTCGCCCCGGGCGAGGCCGTCAGCGTCACGCGCCGCCTGTACTTGTCAGGCGAGAGCGAATACATGCTCAATGGCCGCACTTGCCGGCTTCGTGATATCACGGACCTTTTCGCCGGCACGGGCCTCTCAGGAGCGCACTACGCCATCATCGAGCAAGGCCGCATCGGCCAGATCCTGTCGGCAAAGCCCGCCGATCGCCGCAGCCTGATCGAGGAGGCCGCGGGAATATCGAAATTCCGCGCCCGCCAGCGTGCAGCTGAGACGAGGCTCGAAACCGCAAAATCCAACCTCGCACGCATTTACGACATCGTTTCCGAGGTCGAGACGCGTGTTAATTCCCTGCGACGTCAGGCCGCAAAGACTCGTCGGTTCAAGATAATGCAGGAGGAGTTTCGCTCCCTGCTGCGGCAGCTTTATGCGGCCGAGGGCCGCTATCTCTCGGACCTTTCGGAAGAACTGAAAAGTAAACTGGCCACGGCGGCCGAGACCGAACGGCAGCTTCACGATGAATTGGCCGCGAAAGAAGAATCTGCTAAAGAGACCACTCATCGCGCCCGCAATGCCGAGGAAAGCCTCGCCGAGCTCCGACGGATTCATGCCAATAACGCACTCGAGCGGGATCGCGCTGAACGTGAGCATATTTACAAATCCGACCAGATCGTCGGCCTGAACAACCGCTGCGAGACGCTCCGCGGCGACATCGCCGCGAGCCGCCAGCGGCAGGAACTGCTGGCGACCGAGATCGAGCGCCTCTCCGAGGACGAACGCCGCGAAAGTGCCGCTCACGCCGAGGCCGAGGCCGCGCTTCGCGAGTCTGAAGAAGCTCATCGCAGCGAATCCGCCGCCCTCGCCGTTGTTGAGGCCTCGATCGAATCGCTCCGTTCAGAGCTGATGCAGCACACCGCCGCGGTCGAGCGTTTCGACGAGATCAGCCGTCAGCTCGAGCATAATCTCGAACGGCTTACCTCACGTCTCGTCGGCCTTGAAAAAGAGGGCGAGCGGGCGAACGAGACCTTTGGTGCAAACCAGCGGAGCGCAGCCGAACTCGCAGAAAATCTGGCATCTGAGGAAGCAAAGCTGGGCGAGCTGAACTCTGAGAAAGATGCGTTGATGGCCGTGACGGGAGAGGCACGCGATGCATTGCGTGCCGCCGAGGCTGAGCTGCAAAAGTTGCAGGACGAACACTCAGCCAAGCGTCATCGACTTGCGACGCTCAACGAACTCGA
>CAZWSK010000102.1:0-8741 GCA_964636445.1 uncultured Chloracidobacterium sp. | reverse complement strand
GGCACGCCGCCAGCGTTGATTCTGAGCCAGGATCAAACTCTCGTTGATTTCTGTGCTCAAATTTGGGATCAATATCGAATCCGAAGATTCGTTAATGACCTGCCTGTGGTGAGTGCCACAGGACTTTTGTTGTTCATATGAATTAACACATGGACACGCATATCTAGTTTTCAAATATCAACTTCACAACCCCAACCTCTCCGTCGGGGCGAAACTCTCGATTATACAGAACCTAAAACCGTTGTCAAGCGACTTTCGAAAGATTCTGAAAATATTTTCAAACGTTGGTGAGAACCAATGCCCGAGAGCAATTTATGATTCTGCTACCAACAAGTTAGTTTGTCAAGCGGCCGTCCGTAATCGAGGCGAACGGCCGCGTGAGAGAGGTTCTGCGATCACTCGCGTGAACCGCCCGAACTCAATCGAGCCAGATAAGATGGCGCCCTTTCCTAGCAGGTTGCCCTATTAAAACAATTTTTGATCTGCGAGGAAATACCGCAGCAAGCAAAGAATGGAGCGGGCGACGAGGGTCGAACTCGCGACTTTCAGCTTGGGAAGCTGACACTCTACCACTGAGTTACGCCCGCTTTCGCAATGGATTTTAGCACAGAACAGCGATAGTGCAACGGCCGGATCCGCAGGTCCGTGGATAATTTCACGCGCGTGCGGAATATTCCCTGCTTTGGGAAGCGCAGCCCGATCACGAGTACGCCCTTACCGGGCTTTTACCGATCGGCGGCAAGGCATACCGGTTGCCTATTACCGTATTAACGAGCCGGTAAAGAAGTATCGGCGACCCGGAAGGAGGTTATCAAAATGCTTAAACGAACTTTCTATTTGGCAGCAGCATTCACGATCACAATGTTCATCGCTTCGCCGGCGTCCGGTCAAAATGCGCGCCCGGATGAGCAGCGCAAGTCTGATATCACCTGGGAAACGAATGCGACCCAGTTTAGAGGCCAGGACGGTATTCACTTTGCCCTTGTATGTCCAGCGAACGGAATGGCGAGCACCAAACTCTGGGGCGATAGCGTTTATACTGATGACTCGTCGATCTGCACCGCGGCAGTTCACAGCGGCCGGATAACTATAGTGGCCGGCGGCACCGTGACGATCGAGATCTTGCCGGGCATGGGCGCGTATGGCAGCAGCACGAAGCACGGGATCACGAGCAAGCGATACGGTTCATTCGAAGGCAGCTTCGCCTTTGTGAACTGATCGCCGGCGGAATGTTGAGCGTTAGGTCTTCCAATCGGTAATAGGAGGCGCGAATTATGAAATTGTTGGAGCGCAAACATCTCTTGTTTCTCCCGCTTGTCATTTTTTCGTTTGTATCTGTCACGGCTCAGACGCAGGAGTCGGCATCTTGGGGTACCAATGCGACCTCACACCGGGGGCAGAATAACAGCCGCTTCGCCTATTCATGCCCGTCAAACGGCTCAGCAGGGACGGTCTGGGGTTCAGATCTCTACACCGATGATTCATCCATCTGCACGGCCGGCGTTCATGCAGGCGTCATTTCGTTTCGAGATGGCGGCCGCGTAGTCATCGAGATGAGGCCGGGCGCTGGTTCCTACGCCGCGACTACCCGATACGGCGTCACCACGCGGGCCTACGGCTCATGGCACGGAAGTTATGTCGTCGTGAAGGGAAAGCCAAATGAGCCGGTAAACGTTGGGATAACCTGGACCACCCAAGCCGACGGCCTTCGGGGAAAGAACGGCCAGCGCTTTACATATGTCTGTCCAGCCAACGGCACAGCGAGCGGACGCCTCTGGGGCGACCGCGTTTACACCGATGATTCCTCGATCTGTACGGCCGCCGTTCATGGCGGGTTCATAGGCACTAGGAATGGCGGCACTGTGACGATTGAGGTCCGACCGGGAATGGAATCGTACGGCAGCAGCACCCGTAACGGCGTAACGAGCAAGAGTTACGGGCGATGGCATGGGAGCTTCGTCTTTGTGAACTGATCGGTCAGGGCGAGCAGCATATCGACTGCCTCGCGGACTGCCCCGTGACCGCCACGCTTCTTGGTGACATAATCTGCGGCGGCCCTGACGTCCTCTGAGGCATCTGCGACGGCGATGCTCAGGCCGGCAAGGCGCATAGCGGCGAGGTCCGGTGTGTCGTCGCCGACAAAGGCAGCTTCCTCCGGTTTCACGCCTGCCTCGGCAACCAAGGAGTTAAATCCCGCCGCCTTATCGCTGCAGCTCTGCATGACGAACTCGATACCGAGCTGTCTTGCACGCAGCTTCACGATCGGCGAATCTCGCCCTGAGATGATGCCTGATCTAAACCCCGCCGCATGCCACGAGACCAGCCCCTGCCCGTCACGCACGTGAAAGACCTTCAGTTCTTCCCCGCTCGGCCCGAAATAAAGCCTGCCGTCGGTCAAGACACCATCGCAATCAATTAGGAGGAGCTTGATGCCGTGCGCCCGCTCCTGCATATCGGAAGAGAGTTCCTGCATGGGCACTCGCTATCTCACCTCGAACATTTCCACAGCGGCCAGCTTCCAAGCGTTCCCCGACCGGACCAATCGGAAAACGGCCGTTCCCGTCTCTTCGTTGCGGTTGAGCAGCTTGATCGTCATGCCGGCCTCGACAAGTACGGTTGACGCGTCGAGACGATCCGCTTGTCGCACCTGTGTGATCCATCGTTCGGTCGACCCGGACACACCGCCCGTAAACTTCGTGATCTCGCCCGACAGGACCAAGGACTCCACCTCGGCCTTCCGGTTGCTCACCGCCGCCTTGTCAAAGTCGGCGAAGAACTGCTTTATTGCCGGATCGATCGCGGCGGCCGCATTCAGCCGTGTTCTCAGGTTTCGCGCCGCCAGGCTCGCGCCATAATCCGTATCTGTAAGGATCGCGGCCTCAGCGAATTTTAGCGCAGCCGCATTCTGATTCGCCCTCGCCGATGTCTCCGCCAGCCCGACGTTGGCCCACGCCAGTGAGCGTGCAGTGGGCAGCTTTTCATCCAATACAACGCGGAATTCGCGTTCTGCGTCTGCGTTCTTATTCTGTGCGAGCATCGCCCTGCCCAGCAGCACTCGCAGATCGTCAAAACGCGGCAAATCGCGCAACAGACCTCTTGCCGTCGTCTCGGCCTGCGTGAATTCCTGCTTGTCGAACAACCGTTTTACCGCAAGATAAGGATCGCTGTCGGTCGCCTCGACCGGCTTGACGTCATCGGAGTAGTCCGTTTGCGGGTAGAGCTTCTCGGGATCGATCTCGACCCGAACCACCTTTGCGGGCGTTCTAAACGTTACGTCGCCGAAGCTTTTTGCCCTGATCGTGGTCGGCGACACGAGCTTCTCCCCCGACGCCGTCGTCGCCACGACATCGACGGTCACGTCGGACGTCCCAGTGTTCTGCACCGCGACCTTTGTCTCGCCGCTGCCGGGCTGCGGGAGGCCGACACGCAGGTCCATATCCGTGACATTGTCGAATAGACTGTCGAGGAGCACCTTTTCTGACGAGAAGGCAGCTCGGAGTTCGGCGATATTAAGCTCGCCGTCCTCCATATTTGCCCGAACGACAGGCCAAAACTCATTCGTCCCAAGCCGGCGGGCAAGTATCCGCCAGACCATCGCCCCCTTGTTGGCCACCGCGGGAAAATAGAAATCGTCCAGCGGCGAGACCGTTCCTAGCGGAGCATCCCGCCGCGAGACTGCCGCGTAAGATGTCCTCTGCCGAAGGCGCTCCACATCGGCGACGTCCTTACCGAATTTGCTCTCAAGGAATTGCGTTGCAATGTACCGCGAAAGGCCTTCGTCGATCGCACCGTGTCCACTGCCCGTCACGGCGACCGAAGCCCCGAGCCAAGTCTTAGCCACCGCCTCGGCGATGTTCATAGCGGTGAGCGAATCGACCTTCGATCGCCTGAATACAGATTCATCGACGATCACCGTCCCTGCACTGCTAAAGCCGGCGCCCCGGCGGCTCGAAATGATCCTCAGCGGCACGTCAGGTGACTTGCCGAGATAGGTCGCCATGAACGTCCTTGCCTCAGTCATGAGAGCGGCAAGCTCTGCGGCTCTCCCCTTCGCCTCGGAGACGCCTTTCGGCATATGCACCGACACATTACCTGCCGCACTATCGTCCCAGTCTCCGATCATCAGGAACGGCTGGCCGCGCAGCGCAGATTCGAAAAGGTTCGGCCCCTCGTCTTCCAGGGAACGCACCGAACCCGCGCTCAGCATTCGCATCGTGCCGCGGGATGAAAGTTGGAGTTTGAAAGGAGCAGCATCCGCGCCCTGCGTAAAGTACCAGCTGTTTGGCGTTGGATACCAAAACGACAGCGGTAGAAACTGCGCACCGGCGGGGGAGATCGCCGCAAGGGCCGAGTTTTCCTTTATGTTGAGCTTGTAATCGACTGTCGCGCTGAGTACGGCGTTGGCCGCGAGAGTCGGGAAGCGGACCACCAGCCTTTGCAGGCTCGCCGTCGGCCCGATCTTCTCCTCTCCCTTGCTCGGATCGACCCTTTCGCCGTTCAAATGCACCGCAGAAACGTCTGCTGAAGGCGATAAACGAAGTGTTAGTGTGTTCGCCCCCTTGCCGGAAACATTCTTCACCGTGACCACGGCTCTGACAGAGATCGGCCGGTCGGAGGGCGTGACAGTCAGGTCATATTTTTGCACCTGCCACGTAGCCGCCGCGGTCGATTGCGCGAACGCCTCGGCGCTGCCCGCAAGCGCCGAGCAGAGAAGTACTAAGACGACGGACAATATTTTATTCATTAATGTCGGACACGATCTCGTGGATCTGTTTCAATGTCACCAATAGCGGCTCGAGGCGGCTGAGAGCAAGCTGGTTCGGCCCGTCGCTCGGCGCGCTTGCGGGGTCATTGTGGACCTCCATAAATACCGCGTCAACGCCGCACGCAACTCCGGCACGGGCAAAATGTTCGATGAACTCTGCCTGACCGCCCGTTGCCTTTCCGAGTCCGCCCGGCAGCTGCAGGCTGTGGGTAACGTCAAACACGACCGGCACCCCAAACGACCGCATCACCGGGAACGAACGCATATCGACCACAAGGTTGTTGTAGCCGAAACTCGCTCCGCGTTCGGTAAGCAAGACCTTTTCACATCCGGCCGCCTGCAGCTTCTCGACGATGTTCTTTGCGTCCCACGGCGAGAGAAATTGGCCCTTCTTAACATTTACCGCCTTGCCCGTCTTCGCCGCCGCAACCAGCAAGTCGGTCTGCCGGCAAAGGAACGCCGGTATCTGCAAAATATCCGCGACCTCAGCCGCTTTCTCCGCCTGCCACGGCTCGTGGATATCGGTGACGACCGGTACGCCGACCTCGGCCTTCACCTGCCGTAGCACGTCGAGGCCAAAACCGATTCCGTCGCCGCGAAAACTATCGATCGACGACCGATTCGCCTTATCAAACGACGATTTATAAACAAACCCGACGCCGACGCGCTCGCAAACATCCTTGATCGACCGCGCCATCATCATCGCGTGCTCGACCGACTCGACGACGCACGGACCAAGCAAAAAAGACAGCTCGCCCCGCCCAAATGAAACGTGCCCGATGTCGAAAGCCTGCATAAAATTCAAGCCGCAGATGCACCCAGATTAGCACAGACGGCAATTTCTCTTGTCTGTGTTTATCCAGCGTTCTCGGTGTTGCCCTATTCTCCGGTTGCGATATCCGCTCGTTCGGGCATCTCGACCTGCTTGTCACTTGCGACGTCGTGCTCGAGATTCTCACTCCGTAGTTTGTTCTCCCACGCCGCTTTGACGAAGGAGTCAAACAGCGGATGCGCCGCGAGCGGTTTTGACTTATATTCGGGGTGGAACTGGCACGCAATAAAGAATGGATGCTTGTCGCGCGGCAGCTCGACCATCTCGACGAACTTCCCATCCGGCGAGACGCCGCTGAATACCAGCCCTTTAGCTTCAAGCTTCCCGCGAAATACTGGATTGAACTCGTACCGGTGCCTGTGACGTTCACCGATCCGTTCCGCTCCGTGGTAGACCTCGCGTGCGAGCGAGCCTTCCTTGAGGTCGCACTCCCACTCCCCGAGACGCATCGTGCCGCCGAGTTCATCAACATCGACCAGATCACGCAGCTTAAAGATGATCGGGTAAGGCGTTCCCTCGTCAAATTCTGTCGAGTCGGCGTCCTTCATCTTGCACTCATTGCGGGCAAACTCGATACACGCCGTCTGCATTCCCAGGCAAATGCCAAAGTACGGCGTCCCCGACTTCCTCGCGTATTTGATCGCCCTTAACATTCCCGGAATGCCTCGCTTACCAAAGCCGCCGGGCACGAGAATGGCGTCAAAATCCTGCAGGTCATTCTCGTACTCGTCCTTCATCAGGTTTTCAGACTCGACCCACTTAACGTTAACGCGAAGATTGTTCGCGACGCCGGCATGCGTCAGCGCCTCATTCAGCGATTTATACGAATCCTCTAGCTCGACATACTTCCCGACAATTCCTATCCGCACCGATCCCGCTGAAGGATCTTTGATGGTGGCGACCAATTCGCGCCATTTGCGCAGGTCGGCACTTGGGAATTGCTCCATCAGATGAAGGTTGGTCACGATGAGATCGTCCAGCCCCTGCTCGTGAAACGCCAGCGGCACCTCGTAGATCGTGTCCACGTCAAGCGCCGATATAACAGCGTTTTCCTGAACATTACAGAACAGCGCGATCTTCTTGCGCAGATCGACCGGCAACGCGCGGTCCGAGCGGCACAGAAGAACATCAGGCGCGATACCGATCTCCATCAGCTCTCGCACGCTGTGCTGCGTCGGCTTTGTCTTGAGTTCCCCGGCCGCCGCGATGTACGGCACGAGCGTGACGTGCACGAAAATAGCGTTATTCCGTCCTTCCTCGTTCCCCATCTGGCGGATCGATTCCATAAAAGGCAGAGACTCGATGTCGCCTACCGTCCCGCCGATCTCGACGATCAGCACGTCGGGGTTGTGCTCATTAGCGACCGCCCGAACCGCGGCCTTGATCTCGTCGGTGATATGCGGAATGACCTGTATCGTCTTGCCCAGATAATCGCCGCGGCGCTCCTTCTCTATGACCGATAGATAGATGCGTCCGGTGGTCCAATTATTCGCCTGCGAGAGTTTGGCATTAGTGAACCGCTCGTAATGTCCAAGGTCGAGGTCCGTCTCGGCACCATCGTCGGTCACAAACACCTCGCCATGCTGGAACGGCGACATCGTGCCGGGATCGACATTTATATAAGGGTCGAGCTTCATCATCTGCACGCTCAACCCACGTGCCTCGAGCAAACACCCGATACTCGACGCCGCCAGCCCCTTGCCCAAACTCGAAACCACGCCGCCCGTTACGAATATATATTTAGTCATTGCCTTCTCCGTTCGCCTTCCCTTCCCGCTTCTTCTTACTGAACGTCCCGTCCCGCATCTGCGCGACCACCTCTTTCGATCTCGCGTCCGCGGGATCCATCAGTTCCTGCAACGCATTCATCGACGCCCCGAGCATCGTCTTTTCCTCGGCCGCCCGCCGCTCAAACTCCTCCGCCGTACTCACCCGGCCGCGGCTCAGCACCTTTAAGCCGATCACCGCTCCGGCGATAAGCACGATAAAGAATCCGAGTCCGATCCAATCCTGCATGAAATAGATCAATAATTAGTAATTAGCTAGTTACTAATTGAATTCGACAAAACCTGTTCCCCGACCAGCAACCGGACGCGTTCCAGGTCCGCCTCCGTGTCGACCCCTATCGAACTCGCCGCCGCCTCTACGACTCGTATCCGGGCCCCATTCTCAAGCGCCCTCAGTTGTTCCAACATCTCCGTCTGTTCGAGGGGCGTCGGCGGCATCCTCGTAAACTCCAATAGATATTCCCGCCGATAAACATAAAGCCCCGTATGTTTCTTAAACAAACTGAGCAGCTCCGGCTCGGCCTCGATCGCGTCGCTCGGGCTCCCGTGCCGCATGGCGGCCTCGCGCGGAAACGGCATCGGCGAGCGCGAAAAATACAAAGCATTACCATCCACACCGGCCACAACCTTAACGACGTTAAAGTTCATCACCTCTTCCCACAGGCTCGTGATCGGCTCATAAACAGTCGCGATGTCGGCTGTCGCATCAGCGATCAACGCCTCGACCGCTCGGTCGATCGTCTCCGGCGAGATCAGCGGTTCGTCGCCCTGGACATTCACGATTATCGAGCCCTCGGGCAGACCTGCGGCGACCTCGGCGACACGGTCGCTGCCGGAAACGTGTTCAACCGATGTCATCACCGCCTCGCCGCCCGCTGACGTCACGGCCTCGACTATCCGTTGGTCATCCGTGGCGACGATCACGCGCGAAACCGACCGCGCCTGAGCAGCCTGCTCCATCGTTCTAACGATCAGCGGCTTGCCCGCGACATCGCGAAGCATCTTGCCCTCGAGGCGCGTCGAAGCGTACCGTGCAGGTATTATCGCGATCACGTTTTGTTGAGGATTTTCGCCGTGTTGGCCCACGGGATTTTAGGTTATCTCGATTTACCTCGAAGCGCAACAACGGAGCTTCTTTATTCGTGCATTCGTGGCTGTCCTTCCGCACAAAACCGTTAGCCACGAATGCACGAATAGACTATGCCCTCTACATCGGGTTTTGTTACGGCCTCCGCGTTGGCTACACTCTTTCAGATGGAAAGCGAAGAGCACCTGCTCGACGAACTAAACGCCCGGCCCGCTGCGCCTGACAACCCGCCGTGGAATTCGCTCGAGGCGATGGCCGTTTGGATCGTCA
>CAZWSK010000101.1:0-8901 GCA_964636445.1 uncultured Chloracidobacterium sp. | reverse complement strand
TGCTCGACGCCTTTGAATTCCGCGACCGTGTGCCGCATTGACTCAGGCGACGCTCCGCATGCAAGTCCCGCGGCCATTGCGGCAAGGACATTCTCCACATTGTGCAGGCCCCGCAGAAATATCTCTTCACGCGTCGTCAGCACCTTTTCGCTGTCGTTCGCCCTGCATACTAGTTCACTCCCACGTAAGAACATTCCCTCGTCGAGTTCCCTTTGCACACTGAACGTCACGACGTTCGCCCTCAGCCCGCTAGCCCAACTCGCTGTGATCTCGTCGTCGGCGTTCAGTATCGCCACATCCTCGGCCGTCTGATTCATAAACAGCCGGTGCTTCGCCGCTGCATAGTCAGTAAAACTCTCGTAACGATCAAGATGGTTAGGAGTTACGTTCAAACAGATGCCGACCGCCGGACGAAAATCGACGATCGTCTCGAGTTGAAAACTCGACAATTCCGCCACTGTCCAGCCATCGACTTGAGAGGATTCGGTCAGGCTCAAAAGCGGCGTCCCGATATTCCCACCGACCTGCGTCGGAATACCGGAATCCTTCAGTATCGCGCCGATCAGCGCCGTGGTCGTCGTCTTGCCGTTCGATCCGGTAATGCCGACAATGCGGCCTTTCATGAATCGATAAGCAAGTTCAACCTCACCGATCACCTCTCCGTCCTTTCGATCGACGTACCGCGCCGGGATCGAATTGGTCGGAACGCCGGGCGAAATGACCACAAGGTCGACCTGATCCAGAAGCCACGACGGGATGTCACCCCATATGAGCCCCACCGAATGTTCTGTTTTCAAAGATCTTGCGGCATCGCTCCACTCCTCTAGAGCCTTTCGGTCGTGCAAAGCCACGGTCGCACCGCGTTCAGCCAGAAAGCGCGCGGATGCGACGCCGGACTTGCCGGCGCCGAGAACCAGCGCTTTTCTGCCATCCATCTGCATACGAAATAGCGATTAGGTCCTATCGGACCTATTGGACCTATCTGAGCTTGAGTGTCGAGAGGCTCAAAAGAGCGAATAGTATCGCGACGATCACAAACCTAAAAACGATCTTCGGCTCCTTCCAGCCGCTCATTTCGAAATGATGATGCAGCGGCGTCATCTTGAAGATCCGCTTGCCCGGATTGCCGCCCCGTTTAGTCAATTTGAAGACACCGACCTGCAGCATCACGGATGCTGCTTCGAGAATAAACACGCCGCCGATAAAGGGCAGCAGAAATTCCTGCTTTGTAAGGATCGCTACCGTCCCGAGCGCCCCGCCGATCGCTAGAGATCCTGTGTCGCCCATGAACACCTCGGCCGGCGGAGCGTTGTACCAGAGGAACCCGAGACTCGCCCCGACCATCGCACCACAGAAAACTGTCAACTCCGCCGATGCTGGATTGTGCGTAATGTCCAGACGTTCAGCCCACCGGGCGTCACTCGCGATATAGGTCAACGCCGTAAGGGCAGCCATCGCAATGAACGTGACGCTCGTCGCCAATCCGTCGAGGCCATCGGTCAGGTTCACGGCGTTGGATGATCCCAGAAGAATGAATAGAATAAACGCACCGTAAATGATAGGCCCGACCCAACTGATACTCGTCGCAGGATTCGCGTCCGCCGTAGCCTTGAGAAAAGGAATACTGAGATTCCACGGGTAATCACTGAAAGCCCAAAGCAGTCCGAAAACAGCCAGGGCGATCACCAATTGCCCGCCGATCTTTTGCCAGCCTGTCAGACCAAGACTTCGCTTTTTGACGATCTTGATGTAATCGTCTGCGAACCCGACCACGGCGAACAAGGTCGTCGCGCCGAGTGCGATCCAGAGGTACAGGCTATCAGGCCGTGCCCACAGCACCGTTGAGATGAAAACGGCGCCTATGATCAGAACGCCGCCCATGGTAGGCGTGCCGCGCTTTTCGTGATGCGACGCGGGCCCTTCTTCACGGATCTCCTGGCCGTACTTCATATCCGCCAGTTTGCGGATCACCTTGCCGCCGAGCAGAAGCGATATCAGCAACGCCGTGATCGCAGCCACAGCCGTGCGGAACGTGACGTACTGGATAACGTTTAGGCCTTTGAAGAAGTACGACTCGCTGCTGCGGCCGTATTCGTGAAAGAGAAACTGATATAGGAAGTAGTAGAGCATCGATCATCAGGCCGAGCCATCGTCCTCCAGTTTGAATTTCTCTAACAACGTCGCAACAACCTTCTCAGTCCTAACGCCGCGCGAACCTTTGACCAAGACGATGTCTCCCGGACGAACGATCTCCGCGATGCGGTCCGCCGCGCTTTGGGAGTCTACGGTAAATTCTGCGTCTGCGAGACCGGCACCGCGAGCGCCTTCAACCAATTTCTCCGCGAGTCCACGCACGCCGATCAACATATCGATACCGGAGGTCGCGATCTGCTCGCCTGTCTCGGTATGAATTCCAGCGGCGTTGGCACCCAATTCCAGCATCTCGCCCGCAACTACGATCTTTCTGGCCGCCTCGCCGGTGCCCTCAACGAGCGTATCGACCATCGACAGCAATGCAGCCGGATTCGAATTGTACGAATCATTGATCACGGTAAATCCACCAGCGAAGCGCAGCACCTCGCCGCGTTGCGGCGGCGGGCCGACCGAACTGAGTGCAGCGGCGACATTGCCGACCCTCATTCCGAAACTCATGCCCACTGCGGCCGCGGCCAAGGCGTTTAGAATATTGTGCTTACCGTTTAGCTTGAAGCTGACCGGTGCCTTCTCATCGCGTGCCGACAGCGTAAATCGCGTCTCACCAAACCGTTCGAATCGAACATCCTCGGCCCGCATGTCCGCGGCATCTGAGAACCCAAATGTGACTGTCCGTCCCTTACTCAGCCCGCGCATCGCCGCGACACGCTCGTCATCCGCATTCAAAATAGCCGTGCCGCCGACCTTCATTCCCTCGACGATCTCACCCTTGGCCGCAGCGACATTCTCGATCGAGCCCAGATGTTCGACGTGCACAGGCAGAACATTTAGAACAACCGCCACGTCAGGCGGCGTTATTCGGCACAGCCGGGCGATCTCATTCATCGGCGTGGACATCCCCATCTCGAGCACGGCGAGATCGTAGGTATGGTCCTTTGCCAACGAGAAAACGGTAAGCGGCAGCCCCAAGCCGTTGTTATAGTTTTTGATATTTCGAAGGATCTTTTTGCCCGAGGCGGAGAGTACATGAGCCGTTAATTCTTTCGCCGTGGTCTTACCTGCACTGCCTGTGATCGCTACGACAGGCCTGCCCCATTCTTCGTAAACCCCGTGCGCCAGCCGCTGCATAGCAGCGATCGCGTCATCCACGAAGATCGATCGGTCCCGGTACTTCTCGAGTTCTGCCCGGTGTTCCTCATATCTGTCCTTCCGTACGACGCAAGCCGCGGCCCCCTTTTCGAATGCCGCCGGCACAAACTTTGTCGAATCCTCAAAATCGCCGTTGAAACAGTTGTCCCGGTACTCCGGCTGAGAGAGCGCAAAGAACAGGCCGCCCGGCTCTACTTCGCGGGAATCAATCGCAAAAGACCCCACTTCGCATCTGAGCAAAGCGGGATCCATTTCCGTCACGGCACCTTTCATCAGCTCTATCGCTTTCTCAACTTTCAAGTCGTTTTCTATAACTCCGCGGTAAAAAGATCGGCTCGCGTCCTCGGAGCATAGCGGCGGTCAGTTTACCGGGAACATTCACCTTCTTATCCGTCGACGGTTTAACCTCTTTCTTTCCTCTAGGTTCCGTCTTAGGCGTCGCGGGTTTTACCGGCCCCGCGGCCGTTGCGTCCTTCGCGGGCGTCTTCGCAACGAGTTTGTCAGCCGGCCTTGCCGCGACAGGAGCCTCGGGCTTTACAGGCTCGGTCGTCGGAACATTCATCTGATGCAATATGCCCTGTGCGATCTCACGAAAGACCGGTGCTGACACCATTCCACCGTCACGTGCCCCACCCTTTGGTTCATCCATCACTACGGCGACGACGATCTCAGGGTCGTCGGCCGGAGCCATACCGATAAAAGATGAGATGTACTTGCTTGAGTCGACAGACTTGGTCGCCGCGTTGAACTTCCACGCTGTGCCGGTCTTCCCCGCAACCGTGTAACCATTCAAGGCGGCCCTGCGGCCCGTTCCGTTCATCACGACCTGTCTAAGCATCGTCCTCAACCCGCGAGCCGTTTCGGCCGAAACGACCTGCGCGCTGGCAGGTTCGGTCACGGTTTTCGGCTGTTCGTCCGAGTGTCGAATCTCTTTAATTATGTGGGGCTGAACTCTGATTCCGTCATTCGCAATCGTCGCAAAAGCGGTCACCATTTGCAACGCCGTTACGCTTATTTCGTAACCGATAGACATCGACGCCAACGAGTCGCCGTTCCACTTCTCAGGCGAACGGACGATGCCAGAAACCTCGGCTGGCAGTTCGACGCCGGTCTTGGACCCAAAGCCCATTCGCTGGACCATCCCATAGAAATCTTCACGGCCGACGCTCAGTCCCGTTTTGATCGCACAAACATTGCTCGAGTGCGCCATCGCCTCCGCATATGAGACGGTCCCGACCGCATGCGAATCCGTAAACGTATGCCCTGCAACAGTTATCGTGCCGTTGCCCGAGCTTATCGTGCCCTCGGGCGAGATCAGCTTCTTCTCCAACGCTGCACCATAGGTGACCAGTTTAAAGACCGAACCGGGAGAGTACACGCCTTGTATTGCCTTATTTCCGATGTGCTCCGCGGCAGATTCGGTGATGGTATTCGGGTCAAATGTCGGATGATTCGCCAAGGCGAGTATCTCGCCCGTCTTCGGCCGCATTACGATAGCCATGCCGGATCTAGCATTCGCCGACTCGACACCGCGTTCCAGGGCCTGCTCGGTCAGGTACTGCATCGTCGTATCGATAGTCAGCACTATATCGCTGGGCGTATCACGCTCGAAGACCGTCTCGTCATACACTCGTCCGAGCCGGTCCCGTTCCTGCAATTTCTTTATCACTGCACCGTGCAGCACGTCGTCCTGCGACAATTCGATGCCCGCCTTACCGTCATCCTCGGCATTCGCAAATCCGACGACCTGCGCCGCCAGCGTCTTGTACGGATAGCTCCGTTTTTGGTCATCACGCCAGTGAAGACCCTTAAAATTCGGGAGGTCCGCCTTCTTGACGTCCGCAACGTCGAGCGATTTGTTGTATTGCTGGACCATCTCGGGCTCGACCTTGCGGGCGATCGGCAGGAATCGCTTCCTCGCCTCTTTGGCCTGCTTGAGCTGCATCGCCAGCGTCAGACCGTCGATCTTCAGCGCCTTCGCGATGTTTTTAGCCGCCGCATCGACATCCTCGATCTCGCTCGGGTCGGCATACAGCGTCTTTACGGGCAAACTCATCGCCAGCGTACGTTCGTTCCTGTCAAATATCGTCCCCCGCAGCGTCTTTGCGTGCTTAACGTCCTGCCGCAGATCGACCGCACGCTCTTTCAGCCACGCGTGTTGCGTGATCTGCAGGTGTACTAATCGAGCACTGATGCCGCAGATCCACAGCGCAAAGAACGCCACGACCAGCATAAATCGCGTAAAGGCGACCTGTCTCCAGTGCTGTTTTTTCGGACGTCGTGGGCGTGGCATATCAATTTGCCGCTGCCGCCACAGTGCGCTTGGCGGGCGTTTTCGGCTTTTCGGCCTTAGCGACGGCCGCCACAGTGGACGGGGCAGGCGAGGTCATCGCGGTCTTAACAACGAGCGCCGCAGCGGGGGCATCCTTCACGGCCGGAGCAGCCTTTTCCTTTGTGGTGGATGCTAGTTGCGCCACCTCGCCTTCAACGGCGGCGGACGGCTCACCGATCTTCAGCTTCTTCGCTGCTTTCTTGAGTTCGGCAGGTGACATCGAAGTCTCGCGAGCCAGCAGCAGCCGCCGTTTCTCCGCCTGAAGCTCATCGATCTGCTTGCGCAGCTTCGAGTTCTTCATGCCGTAGTCCATCGAGGAAAAATGCTGCCGCGCGGCGAAAAAGAACCCCGACACCAGCACCACGCCGCACACGATCATCAGCGCATACGTCTTAAATCGTCGATTGCTACTTCCTTGCTGCGCTGCACGACTCGTACGTTTCCTTTTCATGAATTTCCCTCCGATCTAAAGGCTAGCTTACTAACGGCTAATGGCTGATCTTCTCCACCGCCCTCAACTTCGCGCTCCTCGAACGCGAGTTTTCCCGCATTTCCTGCTCCGTGGGTAGAACAGGCTTTCGCGTCAGAATTTCAACTTTCTTCGCCGCTCCGCACCGGCAAACCGGCAGCCGCGGCGGGCACGAGCATTTGCCCGACAGACGCTGGAACGCCTGCTTTACTATCCTGTCCTCGAGCGAGTGAAACGTGATCACCGCCAGTCGTCCGCCGTCAGCGAGCACATCGACGGCGTCGGTCAAAAATCGCTCAAGGTTTTCAAATTCGCGGTTCACCGCGATGCGTAACGCCTGAAATGTTCGCGTCGCCGGGTGTGTCCGATCGCCGGAACTCTGCTTCACGGCCCGCCGCACGAGGTCGGCGAGATCCAGCGTCGTCGTCACGGGCCTTCCCTCGTTTCGCCGGTTGACGATCCAGCGTGCGATCTTTCGCGAGGCACGCTCTTCGCCGTAGCGGTAAATGACGTCCGCTATCTCGGCTTCGTCGAGGGTCGCCAGCAGCTCGGCCGCCGTGGGAACGTCCGCGTTCGCGTCCATCCGCATATCAAGCTCGGCGTCGTGCCTGAGGCTGAATCCCCGCTCCGCCGAATCGAACTGCAGTGACGAAACCCCAAGGTCCGCCAAGATGCCGTCCGGCCTTCCCCAATCCTGATTGTCAATAACATCGGCGATCGCCGAATAGTTCGAATGCACCAGCCGCACACGCTCACCAAATCGCTCCAGCCGCTCGCCCGCGGCCTTTAAAGCCTCGCGGTCCTGGTCGATGCCGAGCAGCCGATTGCCCTCGTTAGCGGCCAAGATCGCTTCAGCGTGGCCGCCGAGGCCGAGCGTGGCGTCGACAAAAAAGCCCTGATTTTCAACCTTTAGCTGCTCAAGCGACTCTCTCAGCAGGACGGGAACGTGCTCGAATTCGTGTTCACCGCTTCCCATACGGACCGATCGTTTTTAGGGCAAAGCTCTCCCGCGCGCCATTCCGAGGCGTTTAATCCGCTTAAGCACTTATGTTATTTTTCCGTGTTTGTGTCCAAACGCTAATTCGGACATGACCGTAACAATTAAGGATTGTAGACCCACTAACGCGCGCGTGTCAACAAAATATTTAAGTTTTCCTTAATCATGCGCTTAAACGGCTTCTCCCTCTTTCTTTGCGTCTTCGCGTCTTTGCGGGAGATTTCTCGGCCCGCAAAGCCGCAAAGTCGCAAAGAAGCACGGCATCGTTCCCATTCCCCGCTTTTACTTTTTACCTTTTACCTTTTACCTTTTACCTTTACTCGATGGACCCCTTATTCCTCCGCCTCTTACTTTTCGGCGCACTCGCCGCCGCCGCCAACATCCTCGGCGGAGCGATCCTCTTTCCCTCGCGGTTTTACGAGAACTACAAACGCAGTCTCAAATACATGCTGTCGGTCGGCGCGGGATTCATGCTCGCGGTCACGCTGTTCGAGATCCTTCCCCGCACGATCGAGCTGTGGCAATCAGCCGCCACTGGCCACGAAGCCCTGTTCATCCCGATGGCACTCGTGATGGGCGGCTATCTGCTGACGCAATTTGTCGAACACACCATCGCGCCGCACTTTCACCTCGGCGAAGAGATGCACTGTGACGAACACGACCACGAGGTCCTGTCGCCAGCCGTCGCCTACACCGCCGTCGGCGGCCTGCTGATCCACACGTTCTTGGATGGAGTAACCATCGCCGCTGCCTCACAGATCGACGCGCGAGCCGGAGCGCTCGTCTTCGTCGCTGTCCTGCTTCACAAATTGCCCGAGGGATTCACCATCGGCTCGATGGTAATGGCAGCCGGCAAAGGCCGCCGGCAAGTAATGATCGCCGCCACGCTCCTCGGCGTCACGACGTTCTTAGGTGTGCTGATCTTCTATTTCGTGGGAACGCGCTTCGACGGCCTTATCGCCTACGCCCTGCCCCTCGCCGGCGGCGTCACCCTCTACGTAGCCGCCAGCGACCTCATCCCCGAGGTAAACCACCACAGCGGCAAAAGTCCCTTAGTCTCGTTATCCGTCTTCGCCGGCGTAGCCCTCTTCTTCGCCGCGCAACAGTTGCTGCACTCCGTGATCGGAGCCTGACCGGAGGGCCGCTGGAGGGCAAGTATCCTGCTTGCCGACTGGAGAGCAAGCATCTTGCTTGCCACCACATACGTCATCACTCACGTACCGAGAACCGCGCCAAGGCGTCGGAACGCGGGCATCTCTGCCCGCGCGTGTCGCTAGCGATCTAACCGAAGTAAAAAAGACAACGCAGACAAGAGACGATCAGATCATTTCTCTATCCACGTCATCCTTTATTCCGCGGCCAATGTGTCTGGGATAAACGCGGGCAGAGATGCCCGCGTTCCGACGCCTTGAATCAATTCCCAAACGCGGCCGGCGTCGGCACGTCCCCATTCTGCCCCCAAGGGAACACAATAAACGACCCATTCGACGACCGCTGCACGTACCAAGTCCCATCCGCCGGCCGCCAAACAGCAATATCAGCCTTGCCATCGCCATCGTAATCACCAGCCACGGGAATATCGTTCACAGAACCAAACACCGAATACGAGTAAGTCGAAGTTGCACTATTCCTCACAACCCACAACCCCGTCGAAGGCCTGAATATCGCAATATCGGTCTTCCCGTCGCCATCATAATCAGCCGGCGCGATCTTGTCGCCGTTCTGCCCAAACCGCTCCCCAAACACCGACCCATTCGACGAACGAATGTGATACCAATCCCCATTCGAAGGCCGCCAGAT
>CAZWSK010000100.1:1380-8989 GCA_964636445.1 uncultured Chloracidobacterium sp. | reverse complement strand
TGAAGTCGAGCGCGCCGGTGATGACGACCTGCCGCTGGCCGATCTTTTTGCCGGCGGCGATCAGGTCTACGGTGCCGGGAAATATGGCCGGCTTTAGGACTTCTTCGAAAAGTTCGTCGGAGAAATATCGCAAGCGGTCGTACGACAGCCCTTCGTAGCTCTTAAAGAAGACCTCATTAAAGACGTTTCGCGAATAAAGATCCGCGAGTCCGAAGAGCGGCAATTTGGCGATCGTGCTTACGCTTTTCTTTGCGGTTTGCCATAGCCCCTGCTGACGCTTGGCATAGAACGCGAGCGTGTGCACGAGATTTGTGCTGACCAGCGTGCCCTCGAGGTCGTAAAAAGCGGCAGGTTGTCCCTTTTTGCTCATTAGCGCTTCTGTGCTATCTTTGTGTCGCAATTGACAGAGTCTAGCACGAAAACGGTAATTTCGGCAGCGAAAAGCACCCGGCTTGCAAAATAATTACAAAATGTAATTACTTTGTATTTACACATCATGCGACGAGCCATCTTTCCTGGGTCATTCGACCCCTTAACTAACGGTCATCTAGACATAATCCGCCGCTCGGCGCCACTTTTCGACGAGATGATCATTGCCGTGCTCAATAATCCCGACAAGCATCCGATGTTCACCGTCGAGGAGCGCTGCGACATGATCCGCGAGGTCCTGCCGTCGGTCGACACCGGCGGATGCGAGATGTCAGTTCAAAGCTTCTCCGGCCTGACCGCGGAATTTGCGAAGAACAGCGATGCCACCGCGATCGTCCGCGGCATTCGTGCGGTTAGCGACTACGAATACGAACTCCGAATGGCCCTAATGAACCGCCGCCTCGAGCCTGAGATCGAGACGGTCTTTTTGATGGCCGATGAAGAATACAGCTATGTTTCCTCAACACTGATGAAGCAGGTCTTCGAATTAGGCGGCCGAGTCGCCGGCCTGATCCCGGAACTCGTAGAGGAGCGGATGAGGGCCAAACAAGGTTGAAACGCAGAGATCGCGGAGATCGCAGAGAAACAATATCCGAATTTCCTCTACCATCTCTGCGTTCTCTGCGCTCTCTGCGGTAAAATCGCCGTATGCCAACTTTCCCCGTATCCAGCAACGTCGCCGCCATGCAAGGCTCATCGACCCTGATCGCGGCGCAGATGGCTGCCGAGATGCGCTCATCGGGCATTGACGTCATTGATCTTTCGGTTGGCGAGCCCGATTTCGACACGCCTGAATTTATCAAAGCCTACGCCGCCGAGGGTCTCGCCCGCGGCCTGACCAAGTACACCGCGACCGCGGGTCTTCCGGAATTTCGGAATTCGATCGCTGAGTTCTATCAGTCGCGTTTCGGCGCAGAGATCACTTCGGCTGAGATCGCTGCCTCGTGCGGCGGGAAGCAGGCGTTGTTCAATGCCGCCTGTACTTTGCTCGAACCGGGCGACGAGGTCTTGATACCGAAACCGTATTGGGTGACCTTTCCCGCGATCGCCGCTTTTTGCCGGGCAACACCAGGCTTCATTGAGACCGCGGAAACCGATTTCATATTAACGGCAGATCAAGTTGCCGGTTCTATCACAGATAATACGCGGCTTCTGATCATCAATTCGCCAAACAACCCGACAGGCCGCGTCGTGCCGCCTGACGAGATGCGAAAGATCGTCGAAACGTGCGCCGAGCGCGGGGTTTACGTGCTAACCGACGAGTGTTACCTGTTCTTCGCCTATCCGCCCGCGGAGCCATTTACATCGGCATCTCTGCCTGCCGAATTGCGCGAATTCGTCTGCGTCGCCGGCAGTTTTTCAAAGACCTACGCCATGACCGGCTGGCGCATCGGCTATACGATCGCCAACGAGACTTGGACAAAGGCGATAGTCAAACTGCAAAGCCACTCCGCAACGCACCCAACTTCGTTCGTTCAGTACGCCTGCGCAAAAGCTCTGCAGGATGTCGAGGACACTGTCGCAGCTGTCAACACAATGACAAGCGAGTACGAGCGCCGCAAGAACTGGTTCGTGCCGGCACTGAACGAGATCAACGGCTTCAAATGCGAAATGCCCGAGGGCGCATTCTATGCGTTTGTCGATGTACGGGAAATACTCGGCGGCGAATTCAAGACCTCAGCCGACATCGCCGATCACCTGCTCAAGGAGGCACACATCGTGGTCACCGACGGCGAAGGCTTCGGTGCTGACGGTTTTATCCGCTTTTCCTACGCTACGTCGATGGCAAACCTCGAACGCGCGATCGAGGCGATGAAAGGCATTTTTAATTAACTCATGACCGAAGTCCTCGGCTGGACAAGCTCCCTCATCCTCCTCGCAACCCTCGTCAAACAGGTCCACAAACAATGGCGCGACGGCACTAGCGAAGGCATCTCAAAATGGCTCTTCATTGGCCAACTGGCCGCCTCGGTCGGGTTTACGGTTTACAGTTATTCAGTTGGGAACTGGGTGTTTGTCGTAACGAACGGCCTGCTGACGATCAACAATATCATCGGCATCGCTCTGTATTTTCACTTCCGCCGCATAGCCGCCTAGCCGCCGGTCATCATCAACCCGATCTCTTCGACCGACGTGACCTTCGGGTCGACCTCGCCGGCGATCTTGCCTTCGCGGATAACGAGCAGCCGGTCGGCTAGGGCGGTGACCTCTTCGAGCTCGGCGGAGACGAGCAGGACAGCGGAGCCTGCGTCGCGCAGTGCGATCAGCTTGCGGTGAATAAATTCTATCGCGCCGATATCGACGCCGCGGGTTGGTTGGGAAACGAGGAGCAGTTTGGGGTTGAGTTCAAATTCGCGGCCGATGATCAGCTTTTGCTGATTACCGCCAGACAGCGACTTTGCCGTGAGCGACGGCACCGGCGGGCGAACATCAAAGTTCTCGATGATCTCTCGAACGCGCGTGTTGATCGCCGACGAGTTCATAAATCCGGTGGAGGCCGCGACAGGCGGCCGGTAATGCACGCCGAGGATCGAGTTCTCGGCGAGGTCGGAATTCAGCAACAGCCCGCGTTTGTGACGGTCCTCGGGAATGTGTGCGATGCCGAGTTCTTTCAGCTCGCGCGCGGACTGACCCGTAATATCCCTGCCGTCGAACTCGACCTGCCCACTAGAAACCTTTAGTAAACCCGACAGAGCCTCGATCAATTCCGTCTGCCCATTACCCTCGATGCCTGCGATGCCGACGATCTCGCCCGCCCTGACGGCGAATGAAACACCATCGACTGCCAGGCCATGACGGCCGTGAACACTTAGGTCTTTTACTTCGAGCACGGTCGCCGCAGGCGTTGCATCGGTTTTCTCAACACGCAGCAGAACGTCGCGGCCCACGATCATGCGGGCCAGGTCCTTTGCGCTGGTCTCTGCGGTCTTAACATGTCCGACCGTTTTCCCGTCACGCATCACAGTGACCTCATCAGAGATCGCAAGAACTTCGTCGAGCTTGTGCGTGATGATGACGATCGTCTTGCCCTGAGCCTTCATGCGGCGGAGAATGCCGAAGAATTCTTCGACCTCCTGCGGAGACAGTACCGCCGTGGGCTCATCAAGGATGAGCAGCTCGGCGTTGCGATACAACGCCTTGAGCAATTCCACGCGCTGCTGCACGCCAACGGAAAGGTCCTCGATCAAAACGCGAGGGTTCACACCCAGTTTTAGCTCGTCGGACAAAGCCTGAATATCGCGGTTCGCTTTTTCGAGATCCAGATTCGCCGCCGAGCCCGTCTCGGCTCCCAGGATGATGTTCTCGGCCACGGTCATCGTGTCGACGAGCATAAAATGCTGGTGGACCATCCCGATGCCGCGAGCGATGGCGTCGTGCGGGTTGCGGATCGCGACAGGCGAACCGTCGAGCAATATCTCACCGCTATCGGCGTTATAGAAACCATAAACGATCTTCATCGCTGTCGATTTCCCCGCGCCGTTCTCGCCCACAACCGCATGGATCGTGCCTTTGTGCACGGTCAGCGACACGTCGTCATTAGCGACGCAGTCGCCAAAGGCCTTTCGAATATTTCTCAGTTCAAGCATCGTCTATTTCGCCATTGCGTCCGTCACCTTGATCTCACCCGCGACGATCTTTGCCTTTGCCTCTTCGACACGCTGCAGGACATCGTCCGGAATGATGCCTTTGTTGTGCTCGTCCATGGCGTACGCCACGCCGTCCTTATCGAGGCCAAAGACGTGAAAGCCGCCTTGGAACCGGCCTTCGAGCACTTCTTTTACGACGTCATAGCAGGCGTTGTCGACGCGTTTGACCATCGAGGTCAGCACAAATCCGGGCTTGACCATATTCTGGTTAGAATCGACGCCGATGACGAATTTGTTGGCCTCGCCCGTTTTGGGATCGCGGCCGTACTGCTCGACCGCGTCGAACGCGCCAAGGCCTGAGTTCCCCGCGGCCGTAAATATCACATCCGCGCCCTTCTCGATCTGCGACAGTGCCAGTTCCTTTCCCTTGCTCGGGTTGTTCCAGGCGCTGTCGGTCACACCGACGTAATTGTCTAATACTCGGATGTCCGGATTGACGCTTCGCGCTCCTTCCTCATAGCCCGTCTCAAATTTGTGTATAAGAGGAATGTCCATCCCGCCCACAAAGCCAAGAACGCCGGACTTCGATTTCGCGGCCGCGATCATTCCGACGAGGTACGAGCCTTCGTGCTCGCGAAAGACCAGCGACGCCACGTTCTGCTTCGGCGTCTTGCCATCCTTTTCGAAGATCACACCGTCGACGATCGCAAACTTGATGTTCGGATAGTCCATCGCGACCTTTTGCATGATCGGACTCTGGGCAAAACCTACGCCGAAGATCAGGTCAAAATTCTTCTCGGCAAACGCCCTCATCGCCGGCTCGATCGACGTCGGACTCCCGGGCTCAATGTCATATAGGCAGATATCGAGCTCCTTTTCGGCGCGTTTCACGCCTTCCCATGCCGCGGCGTTGAACGAACGGTCATTCTTACCGCCGATGTCGAAAACGATGCCGACGTTGATCTTGCAGCCCTCGCGCCTAGCGTCGGCCCGGTTGACGCACGCCGAGCCCAGCAGTGACAAAATGACGAGGGACAGCAGCGACAGCAATGCTCGTGTTTTCATAACCGTTTAGACCGTGGCTCGGATGAGCTTGGTTGTCTTCGGGATTTCCTCGGATATTTTATACGCGAGCCGCAGCTTTTCGCTAATCGCGTCTGCCTGAGCTCGGTTGCGGCAATGGATCACGCCCAGAGGCTCGCCGGGGCTTACCTTTTCGCCGATCGGTTTAAAGCACTCATAACCGACGGCGTGGTCGACGCCATCCTCAGCCCGAACGCGCCCGCCGCCAATGTCGCAAACCGCCCGGCCGACCGCAAACGTATCGATCTCGGCCACATAGCCGCGAGAAACGGCCGCGACCTCATATTTCTTCAGGCCTTTCGTCAGCAGCATTTCCGGCCTGTCACAGATCCTGGGATCGCCGCCCTGTAATTCAATGTTCTGCCTAAACCGATCGAGCGCCGCGCCCGACTCAAGCACGTTCGTAATTCGTAATTTTGAATTCGTAATTGACTTCTCCAGGCCAGTTTGCACGAGCATCACCGCCGTGAGTTCCATGCTCAGTTCCAGTGTCGGAGCCATCTCAGGTTCAGCATTGCCGCGGAGTAGCTGGAGGCACTCGTAAACCTCGAGCGCGTTGCCGACGTATTTGCCGAGCGGCTGGCTCATATCCGTGATCAGCGCCCGCGTGTCGACCTTGAACGACCGCCCCGTCTCGCACAAAGCTTTAGCGAGTTTTACCGATTCAGAGTATTTTTGAATGAACGCGCCCGAGCCGGTCTTTACATCGAGCACCAGCGCGTCGAGTCCTTCGGCCAATTTTTTCGACATTATCGACGCAACGATCAGCGGGATATACGGTACTGTCGCCGTCGCGTCACGCAGAGCGTACAGCGTCTTGTCCGCCGGCGCGATCTGCTTCGTCTGCCCGACGAGGCCGAAGCCGCACGCCTTCATTACCTCTTTAAGTCGTTTAAAAGAGAGATTTACGTTATAACCGGGAATCGATTCCAGCTTATCCAATGTCCCGCCCGTGTGCCCAAGCCCGCGGCCCGAGATCATCGGAACCGCGACGCCGCAGGCGGCGGCAATCGGCGCGATGATCAGAGAGGTTTTATCACCTACGCCGCCAGTGGAATGCTTATCACCCTTCGGCGCGTCGATGTCGGAAAAGTCCATCACCGTGCCCGAATGCAGCATCGCCCGCGTGATAGCGTACTGCTCACGCCGGTTCAGCCCGTTGATGAACATCGCCATCACCATCGCGGTGATCTGATAATCAGCCCATTCGCGCGACGTCACGCCGTCTATAAAGACACCGATCTCGGCATCCGACAACGCCTTGCCGTCACGCTTTCGGGCGATCAATTCCTGTGGACGCATCGGGTTATTCTACCGCAAACCAGAGATTTCAACGCAGAGAACGCAGAGTCCGCAGAGATCTGAGAAAACTTTTGTTCGTCCTCCGCGCACTCTGCGCTCTCCGCGGTCGAACTTACTTCTCGACCAACAAGATCGCCGCCTGAGCCGACACCGCCCGCCGCTCGCCTACCGCATCGACGCCCTCGCCCGTCTTGGCCTTCACGCTGACCTGCGCGATATCGACCGAAAGGGCAGCGGCAAGATTCGCACGCATGGCGTCGATATGCGGCCGGAGCTTTGGCCGTTCGAGGTGAACCACCGCGTCGAAATTCCCGACCGAATAACCTTTCTCAGCAGCCAGCCGAACCGCGTATTCAACAAACTGAGCACTCGGCGCATTTCGCCAGCGTTCCTCGTCATTCGGAAAGTGTGTACCGATATCGCCTGACGCCATCGCGCCGAGAACCGCATCTGCCGCCGCGTGCATCAGCACATCAGCATCCGAATGCCCGTCCGCTCCGAGGTCCGACTCGATCTGCACGCCGCCGATCACAAGCGGCCTACCGACAGCGAGCCGATGAATATCTGTCCCAAAGCCTATTCTCATGTTCTCCTGCCGCGTAGCGGCGGTTGATTGTAGCCGTGGGTTTCAACCCACGGTCACGTTAACAAACGGTATCCGTCGCGTAGCGACGGTTGATTCAAACGTCGCAACGCGACGACTCCCGGTTTTTGCACTCTTCCGTGGGTTAAAACCCACGGCTACATTCATCTGACCGCTACGCGGTCAAGATCGCCGCGGCAACCGCCAGATCGTCCTGCGTCGTCACCTTTATATTCCTCGAACTTCCCTCGACCGCCGCGATCGGCACGCCGAGTTTTTCCACGAGATAACATTCATCCGTCACCGCCTCGCTCAGTTCTGCACCCTCAAAGGCCTTTTGAAGGATATCGTATCTAAACGCCTGCGGCGTCAGCGCCCGGCGCAAACGCGTGCGGTCCACAGTAAAATTGATCACACCGCCCTCGACGGATTTTATCGTATCGTTAACGGGAGCGACGAGACACGCCGCGCCGGTCTCACGTGCTTTATCGATGACCGCCGCGATCTCTTCCGCCGTCACCAGCGGCCTCGCTCCGTCGTGAACCGCAACGATCGCGTCATCCGCCGCGTCTATCGCCTCCAACCCGTTCCTCACCGATTCCGCCCGCGTCGCCCCGCCGGTGAC
>CAZWSK010000100.1:0-1280 GCA_964636445.1 uncultured Chloracidobacterium sp. | reverse complement strand
GTGGCCTTTCTGAAGCCCAGCGAGCGCGAATCGTGCACCGAGAATGAGCTCTCGCCGTTGCAGTTGCCGTCGTTGTCGCGCTCATCCCACAGCCGGCCGAATATCATCTTGCCGGCGGTCGTTTGCAGAACGCTGGTCACCGAAATGTCGGCCGTCTTGCCGATCAGCCGCCGCGCGTGGTCGACCACGACCATCGTGCCGTCGTCGAGATAGGCGACGCCCTGGTTGTACTCCTTGCCCTCTTTCAGGATGAATACACGCATTGCCTCGCCCGGGAGGACGACAGGCTTCACGGCATTGGCAAGTTCGTTGATATTCAGCACCTCGACGCCGCGAAGCTGCGCAACCTTGTTGAGGTTAAAATCGTTGGTCACGATCACCGCATCGAGCTGCTGGCCAAGTTCGATCAGCTTCAGGTCGACCTCTTTTACATTCGGAAAGTCGGTCTCGACTATCTGCACATCGAGCTTCGTGTTGTTTCTCAGCCGCTGGAGCATGTCGAGCCCGCGGCGTCCACGTTGCCGTTTTGAAGAATCCGGAGAATCCGCGACCTGCTGCAATTCCGTGAGGATGAAGTGCGGAATTATGAGCGAACCGCCCAGGAACCCTGTCTCGGCAACGTCCGCGATGCGTCCGTCTATGATCACCGAGGTGTCGAGTATCTTGTAATCGCGGCTCGCCGATTTATCGCTAAAGATGCCGCCCAGGGCTGAAAGGTCAAGGTAATCGCCCTTCGCCGCCCCGACCATCAGGCCGACGTATCCCATCAAAAAGGCGAGCGTGATCGTCAGAAACGTCTGCATTTCCGCCGAGACCGCCGCTTCTTTTTGAATGGAGATCAGGACGCCGATCAAAAAAGCCCCGACGATGCCCAGTATCGAACCGACCGCCGCGCCTATCAGCGTCTTTAACGACGCTCGCCGCACGCGCATCTCAAACCCGATGATCAGCAGACCGATAACGCCGCCCAGCACCGCCGACAGCACGCTCCGCGTGCCCTCATCCGTAAAATTGTGGATCCCAAACCGCTGCGTTCGCTCAAAGGGCACCAAAACATACCCGAGCAGCACCAGCAGCCCGATGAAAGCTATCCTCAAAATGAGAACGTCCCACTTCATCGCAAAAAAAATCTTATCACAGATAAAAGTGCGAAGTTAAGAGATTCTCCAAGACTGGAGGGCAAGCATCTTGCTTGCCCTCCGGCCAAAGGCTCCCCTCCTTACGAAGGAGGGGTGGATCCTGACGAGCGACAGCTCGTCAGGAGACGGGGTGGTTCTTAG
>CAZWSK010000099.1:4907-9051 GCA_964636445.1 uncultured Chloracidobacterium sp. | reverse complement strand
CCCACCGGAGGGCTATGTCAGAGAGTATTAAAGATATACCTGTATCGAAAGGCCAACTCTGGGCGGGCCGCGTCCTCAGCATCCTCCCATGCCTGCTGCTGCTAATGAGCGCGGTGATGAAGTTCATCCAGCCCGCCGGCTTTGACGAGGGTCTCACCCACCTCGGCTGGACATCGGACAAGATGACTGCCATCGGGATCGTCGAGATCGTGGTCGTCGTACTCTATCTCATCCCGCGAACCGCGGTCATCGGCGCCATCCTGATCACGGCGTATATGGGCGGTGCGATCGCGACGCACGTGCGGGTCGGCGATCCGTTCTGGGTCCAGATCCTCGTCGGAATGGCAGTCTGGGGCGGGCTATGGCTTCGCGATCCGCGGCTAAAGCAACTTATTCCCATCACTAACAAATAAGGAGTTCGACCAATAATATGTCCAGATACGCGGATGTTTATCTCTGTCCTATCCTTGAGGCCAATGTGCCCGCTTACAAGAAAATGGCTACTCAGGTCGGCAAGATCTTTTTACAGCACGGTGCATTGAAATACCGTGAATACGTCGCCTCCGATCTCGATGTCGAAGAGGTCGTGCCATTTCCAAAACGTGTAAAACTTAAGGAGGGCGAGACACTGATCTACGCTGCGGTCGAGTTCAACTCAGAATCGCATCGTAACAAGGTGATGAAATCGATCATGAACGATCCCGCGATGCACGCCCTCTGTACTCCGGATGAAAAACAGCTCTTTGATCACAAGCGGATGGTCTACGGAGGCTTCAAGGTACTCGTCGACCTCTAAATGACCGAAGCGACCGATACCCAAACCGCAGAGGAAGAGCAGAAAAAGGCTCCCCCCAAGCCGCGTTTTGACCGCTCTATCATCGAGGGCCCGCTTGCGGCTGCCGTTTGGAAACTCGCATGGCCCACGATGCTCACGAATGTTTTCGCCGGCGTCCAGGGCATGATCGACCACATCCTGGTCGGAAACCTTGTTGGTTACAAAGCAAATGCGGCGATGGGCATCAGCTTCCAGATATTCCTGTCGGTCATCGTTTTTATATCGTCGATATTTATCGGAATGTCGATTCATGTCGCGCGCTACGCGGGTGCCGGCAACAAGGAGAAGGTCGACCGCACTGTTTATCAGGCGTTTCTTACAGCTGTTTTCATCGGCGTCGTGATCATGGCTCCTGTCGGCTACTTTGCCTCGCCGTATCTGCTCGATCTGGTGAGTTCCGACGCGGGCGTCAAGGCCGAAGCGCTGCCGTTCCTCCGCATCACCTTCGTCTTCAGCATCGGGTTGATGATCTTCTTCATGACGAGCGGAGCCCTGCGCTCGGCGGGCGATGCGAAAACGCCGATGGTGCTCGGGATCGTGATGACGATACTGAACCTTGTTCTCAATATCATCCTGATCCGCGGACTCGGGGCCATTCCGGCATTTGGAACGGTTGGCTCCGCGATGGGCTCTAGCATTGCGGCGGGCCTCGTCGGTATCTATGCGATCTATAAGCTCGCAAGCGGCGGTTGGGTGATCCATTTCCCGCGAGGTTCCGGCTGGGGACCGGACTGGTCGATCATACGTTCGCTCTTCGCCTTTGGCCTGCCGGCCGGCTTTCAGGGCATCGCTATGAACATCGGCGGGCTGCTCATGTTCTATTTCATCGGAACTCTGGAAAACAGCGCCGCCGCTCAGGCCGCATATGCTCTTTCCTACGGACAGCTGTTCCTGCTCGTTACGTGGTCTGCAAACGGCCTCATGGGCGCGTCGGCCGCGGTCGCCGGCCAAAACCTCGGGGCTAAGCAGCCCGACCGAGCGTTTGCGGGCGTTAACACCGCCGCTCGTTTTGGCTTGGCCGGTGCCGCATTTTTCGGGATCTTCTACTTCTTCTTTCCAGACCATCTGCTGGCGATATTCGGCATGACCGATCCGACGGCTGTTGCGATCGGGGTTCAACTGCTTCGTGTCTTGGCGTTCTCCGGGATTTTTATCGCCGTCGCTCTCGCATACACCGGCGGTTTGCAGGGAACTGGCGACACGAAAGGCCCGCTCTACATCTCGATCATTTCGCAGGTCGTGGTGCCGCTGGGGATCTGCTTCATTGTCTCGACTGTCGGCACCCTCAAACCTATCCACATATGGCTCGCCATACTCGCCGGTCACATGACGCGGTGCGGTCTGAGCGTATTCAGATTTCTAGAAGGCAAATGGCGAAGCATCTCCGTCGACATCCACACAACCGCCGGACAAAGAAACACCGCGGCTTAGAGACAAAAAGCCCGACGCTCCTGCATCGGGCTTCTTGATATAAAACAGCAGCCAAAAGCTCATATCCTTAGCGGCATCACGATATATTTATAGTCATAACCTGTCTCGCCCGCTATCGACATTTGTGTCTGGGCGTTCGGGTCCTTGAATTCGAACGCTATCCTGACCGGCGGTGCCGTTTCTCTGACGCGGACCTTGTCGCCGTCCGTTTCCTTCACGGCCTCGCCGTCGTCCATCGCCTCTGACGCGAGCATCTCGGTGGAGCTAACATTCGCCAGGAAATCCATCAAATACTGCCAGTTGAAGCCGAGTTGCATATCCTCACCCGAATACTCAGCCTGGACGACCTCTGTGCCTTCGCCCTGCTCGGAGGCCTGTGCCGTGATCTCGATCTCGCCCTCGCGAATATTCAGTCTGATCGAGCGGTTGCGGTCGTCGGCGATCAGCGACATGCGATGGACGGCCCGACGCATCTCGGCCAGGTCGAATATGGCGGTGTGGTCGTTGTCCTTAGGCATTACCATCTCATAGTTCGGGAAGCTGCCCGTCAGCTTTCGCGTGATCAGAAGGCGGCCCTCGGTCTCGAAATAGATGTGGTTCGGATCCTCTCCGAATGAGACCTCGCCGTCGTTACGCGCCAGCTTGACGAGTTCCGTAAGGGCCTTTTTCGGGATCAGTGTCTCGATCGCAGCGTCTTTATCGTCGATCTCGGTCGAAACGTACGCGAGCCTGTGGCCATCGGTGGTGACCATCTTGGCGACGCCCTCGCCAATGATGAACTTCGCTCCCGAGAGCGTGAACCGCGACTGCTCGGTCGTGATGGCAAATGCAGTGTTGCGTACGAAGTATGCGAACGTCGACGCCGGCAGCTTCATCGGCGTGCTCTTGAAATTCGGAAGCTCGGGGAACTGGTCCTTACCGACACCGGCGAGCCGGTAGTTAGCACGGCCGGCCTTCATCGTGACCCATTCGTTGTCCTCTTTTTTGAAGTGCACGTCACCGGGGTCGAGGGCCCTGACGATGTCAAATAGCTTCCGGGCCTGAACGCATATCGCCCCCGGCGTCACGATCTCGGCCTCTGCGTCGCAACGCATCGTACAGTCGAGGTCGGTCCCGACAATGCGGATCTCGCCCTCGCCGATCGACTCGATCAGGATGTTTGAAAGTACCGGTATCGTCGTCTTGCGCTCTACTACGCCCTGGATGAATCCCAGCTCTTCCTTGAGAACACTCTGCTTGATCTTGAATTCCATTTCTACCGCTCCTTGACGTTACCGTCATGTTTCTTACTTAATACCTTTGTCCGGATATTGTACACCTTGCGTCGCCCATTATCTACCAAACAAGAGATAGATCATTTAAGAAATAGATAGTTCTATTAGGGCCTGTGAAAATGTCGGAAAACTACCCTAAGTCCTTAATTTTCCTAGCGCTTTATCTCCACAATCGCTTGTGGAAAACTTGTGGAAAATAACGCTGCACGCTGCTACGGGCATCCTTGCCCCACTTTTCCACTTTCATCCACAGGCCGCGCAGATGCCGCGCCGTGGAAATGTGGAAATTATTCTTTCAAATAGCTGTAAACAAACGAGTTATTAAATGTATTCCAGATTACAGTATGTGGAAATCGCCTATCCTGATAAAGCGTTAAAATCCTTTTAATTAATTGCAAATATTATCGATAAGGTCTTCGATCTGCTTGTGGAAATTTGCATTTTCCCTAGCCATCGAATCTACCTTATCAACAGAGTGCATTACGGTCGTATGATGCTTGCCTCCGAGCTCACGTCCGATCTCCGGAAAGCTGTGTGAAGTCAGCCGTTTACACAGGTACATCGTCACCTGCCGCGGCAGGGCGATCGCTCTCGAATTACTCTT
>CAZWSK010000099.1:0-4807 GCA_964636445.1 uncultured Chloracidobacterium sp. | reverse complement strand
GCTTTTCGTTTGAGGATCGCAACCTTGGTCTCAAGGTCCGGCGGCTCGAGGTCGGCGATCAGTCCCCACTCAAAACGCGAGTGCAAACGCTCCTCAAGCGTCGGAATGTCGCGAGGTTGGCAGTCGCTCGTGACGATGATCTGTTTTTGGCTGTTGTAGAGAGCGTTGAATGTATGAAAGAACTCCTCCTGCGTGCGCTCTTTGCCGGCGAGGAACTGGACATCGTCCATCAGCAGAACGTCGATCGAGCGGTATTTATCGCGAAAGCCAGGCGTCTTATTGAACCTGATCGCGTTGATCAACTCGTTCATGAACCGTTCGGAGGTGATGTACGCGACACGCATGTGCGGGCTGCGTGTTTTGATCGTCTGCCCGATCGCGTGCATGAGGTGTGTCTTGCCGAGGCCGACGCCGCCGTAGATGAAGAGCGGGTTATAAGTCGCTCCCGGCGTCTCAGCAGTGGCCTTCGCCGCGGCGTGCGCAAACTGATTCGACGATCCCACGACAAAGTTCTCAAATGTGTACTTAGGATTGAGCCCTTCCTCCATCGGCTCGAGGTCGATGAAGTTGGCGGCCGTCGCCGGCCGGACCGAGGCGGAACCGTTCTTCGGCGAAAAGAACATCTCGACCGTCACATCCTCAAAGTCCGCAGAGGTCGTGTGCTCTTCGGGTTCCATCTGCCAACCGATGGTGTAGCCCGGATAGCCGAGGTCCGCTAGGGTCGTTTCGATAAGCGTCGTGTAATACTTGGCGACCCAATCTCTTGTGACCTCGCCGGCGGCAAGTATGACCTTATTCTCGCCGGCATCGATCCCTTCGAAACGGATCGACCCGAACCACGTGTTGAATACATCGCTATTCAGCTGTCCCTGGATCAGATGCAGGGCGTCAGACCAAACGGCCGTCTGTTGTGTCGTCGCTCTCGCTTGCAACTTGCTGCTCGGGACACGAAGAGGCGGCGCGCATAACTTATGCGAATGCTTGCCTCGTAGGTCCCCTCCTTGATGTCGATTGATCGAACGTCGTGCGGTGGTGCAAAAGTCGTTATTTTACAAACGCTTTCCGGGAGGTAAACCAGGCCGCCCCGGACAGTTATCCACAGCCTTTTGCACAACCGGTTCCCAGAACTGTATAAAACCTAAAGCAATGCTTTAAGCTGTTTACTATCAATAAGTTACAACAGCTCAATTCCTGGAAACGGGTAACAGACTAACACGAAAAATACCCTCACGCAAACCGAAATCCACAGGTCTCGACAGAGTGTGTTAACGCGAATTTAACCACCTTTTTTGACAACAGTTCAACGTGTTTTTCAAAAGCATTAGGGGAAGAAAATCGCCTGAATTGGGACCGAAAAAGAGAGAAATTTCGAAAAATTTTTAGATTTTTTTCTGGCTGAAAGAAAAAGACCGGGGCGGCCCGCGCCTATTTCAGCGCATCGCCCGCCCCGGTCAGGAGGAGAAGGATATCTACCTCTGAGAAACGCTGCTTGCTCCGGATTTCTTAGTGATCAGTTCAGCTGGTGTTCCCGAGAAAGTGATCTTGCTGGCACCTGATGCGTCTGTCTGCAAAGAACGGACGACGCTCACGTCGACATGGCTCGCACCGCTGGCATCGACGACCGCGCTGTCTGCTTTAAGCGCTTCTGCATCTACACGCGAAGCTCCGCTGACGTCGACGGTCAGCTTGGCGGTCTCGCCGGCGACCTTGATCTTAGCCGCGCCGCTAGAATCTATGTTGATCCCTTCGTTTTTCGCATCAACCAAGCTGACCTTGGCAGCACCTGAAACATCGAGCGAATCGATATCCGGTGCCGAGATCCGTATCCTGATCGGGCTCGAGCTAGAAAGTTTACGCTCGCTCTCGATATGCAGCACGCCTCGCCGCACCTCCGTGGTGATAAGAGGGAGCAGGTTGTCATCGGCCTCTACCTCAACGCCGTATTCCTTTTGCGCGGTGATCTCGACCTCGAACGTGCTGCCGACGTCAACGCCATGAAAATCCGAAAGTTCACGCACCTCTGACGCCATGCGGCCGGAACCTTTTTCGGCGCCGATCTTTAGCGAGAAATTAAAAAAGTTCCCCCCGATCTTCCCAAATGAAGCCGAGTTCGCGGCGACGAGGCCGCCGACCAGCGCTAATAAGAAAACAAAAAATCCGATCTTTTTCATAAAGCCCTCCAGAGCAACAAGCCGTAGCTAACAGGGGAAACGAGGCGCTCTCAGAAAAAGTTCACAAAAAAGACGGGCCGCGTGCGCGAGCCCGTCTTGCGTAATAAGATGACCTATCGGTCTACTTCTTTGGTGTCTCGGCTGGTTTGGCGTCCTTATTGACGTTGCCGCCCGTGTCCTTTTTTACCTCAGGACTGCCGCCCGTCTTTGGTGAGCCGGCCGGCGAGGCGGCGGGACTTGGGCTCGATACAGGGCTGGAAGTTGCAACCGGTGTCGGGCTTGCCGGCGGTTTCGGCGATTCGGGTTTTGACGGCTCGCAGGCAGCCGTCACGGCGGTTGCGATCGCCAGTATCGATGCAAAAATTACTGATCTTCTCATTGTTTTCTCCTAATTGAGTAGAACGCGGGCCCATTGCTGCCCGCTGGCAGACATCCGCAGCCGGACTGGCGAATTGAACGTCTTTCCGCAAATCAGCGCTTAACGCCTTTTGCCGTTCGACTCGTCAACACTGCGCCCATATGAACGCGAGTTCGGAGAAAACTTGCAGGATTTTTTTAAAAGACTTGAAAGCCCTTCGATCTTAGGCAAAACTCGGCGAATTCCGCGAGCCATTCGTGCGTGACGCTGTAGTTTTTCCACTGCTCGTCGCTGTCGCGATGCAGGGTCATGTCGTCAGGAGCATCTGTGACGGTCAGGTCGGCGAACATCCGTTTGCCCGGGCCGACCTTAGGCAGGACCTCATCACGAACACGTGTGCCGATCTCATGCGCCTGTTTCATATCGACCTTGACGCCCGTCGCGTTGTAGCTCATCTGCCGAATGTGCCCCTCGTCGACGATATCCAGTGCGCGGATGATCTCGATCGCCGCCTTCCAGCTCCAGACGTTCGCCTGAAACTCAAACCCCTCGCTGCCTTGGTCGATGAGAGTAAAGCTCATGAAAGAAATGTAAACGCCAGGCAGTCGTGCGTCAATGAGTTGGTTATAATCGACTTAATTAATAATTAGTAATTCGCTAATTACTAATTGGCCTTCTGAGCATGACGCGACCCATCTCATACGCCGACGCCGGCGTTTCTATCGACAACGCGAACCGCGCGGTAGCTAAGATCCGCGAATACGCGCGATCGACGTTTAACGAACGCACGCTGACCGAGATCGGCAGTTTTGGCGGCATGTTTGCGGGGGCGTTCCCGGACATGGCCGACCCGATCCTCGTTGCGTCGGCAGACGGCGTCGGGACAAAGCTCAAGCTCGCGTTCGAGACGGGCATTCACAACACGGTCGGTGCGGACCTCGTCAATCACTGCGTGAATGACATCCTCGTCCAGGGAGCGCGGCCGCTCTTTTTCCTCGACTATTTCGCGACCGGCAAGCTCGAGCCCGACGTAACAGCATCGGTCGTCGAGGGAATGGCCCGGGCGTGTCGTGAGAATTGCTGCGTCCTGCTCGGCGGCGAGACGGCCGAGATGCCCGATTTTTATCCGCCGGGCGAATACGACCTCGCCGGCTTTATCGTGGGCGTAGTCGATAAGGCAAAGGTCATCGACGGCAAGTCGATCGTTCCCGGCGACGTCGTGCTCGGCATCCCGTCAAACGGCCTGCAGACGAACGGTTACTCGCTGGCCCGCAAACTCTTCTTCGAGGTCGGCGGCTACAATGTCGGCGATCATGTAGAAGAACTCGGCACCACCGTCGGCGAAGCCCTGCTCGCAACGCACGAATCTTTCCTCCCCCAGCTCGGCCCGCTGCTCGACTCGGGCAAGATCAAAGGCCTCGCCCACATCACCGGCGGCGGCTTCCTCGAGAACATCCCGCGGATTCTGCCCGAAGGCGTCTCCGTCGAAATAAACCGCGGCTCGTGGCCCGAACCACCCATCTTCGGCATGATGCAGCGGCTCGGCAATGTCTCAGATCACGAGATGTTCCGCACCTTTAATATGGGCGTCGGGATGGTGGTCGTCTGCAGCGAAGCAGATTCGCTGCCGGATCTTCCGATCATTGGGCGCGTTACGGCCGGCGACGGCGACGTGACTATCAAATAGTTACCGTCGGCCGCTTACTTGATCAGTTCGAGGACGAGCCCTTGGGGCAGAAAATCCAGCATATACGCATGCTGGCCGCTCAGCGACAGCAGCTTCATCACCGGCTTCTTTTGGTCTGACAAATAGTACTTTCCGGTGATCTTCAGAGTTCCTTTCCCTTTGCTCGCTCCGTCGATCGAATCGACGTCGTAGTCCGTAAAAGATGCCGAAAATCCGCGGTCTGCCGTCGCCGTGTAGGTCCCGGTCCAGTCGATCGCCTGGTCCTCATCGTCGTAGCTGAGGCTGACATCTCTGGCATCCTTAAACTTGACCCTCAATTTAGCGTGGGGCGTTACTACCTCCCAGGTCGTGCCTGCCAGTTCCTTCGGCAGGGCCTGCGCCGATCCCGAACCAACTAAAAATACAAGGCCGCCGAAAATAAAAGCGACGGTCAGCAAATACCGTTTCTGGTTGTTCATAGCCTCTGGATAACCTCCATTGCGGAGAAGATTTTACTACTCGTCGAAGCTATGCCTCAACCATAGTCTCCCAAACCGTGATATCAGGCGGCCCTGCGAAGAATTCCGCCGCCTGTTCTCTGAATGCCGTTAG